>NZ_JBCDMW010000033.1:0-59884 GCF_038433155.1 Luteococcus sp. H101 | reverse complement strand
GCTCCACCTCGGCATCCGCGACGGTGATCATGCCACCCTCACCCGAGGTCATGTTCTTGGTCGGGTACAGGGAGAACGCACCAAACGTGCCCCACGACCCCACCGCAGTACCATCCAGCGACGCGCCGTGCGCCTGCGCGGCATCCTCGAACAGCAGCAGGCCGTGCTTGTCCGCGATCTCCTTGAGCGCCTTCATGTTGGCCGGGTGACCGTACAGGTGCACCGGCATGATGCCCTTGGTCTTGTCCGTGATCGACGCCTCGACACTCTTCGGGTCCAGGCAGAAGGTCTGGGGATCGATGTCCGCGAAGACCGGGGTCGCACCCGTCAGGGCCACCGAGTTCGCCGTCGCCGCGAAGGTGAACGACGGCACGATCACCTCGTCGCCCGCGGTGATGCCCGCGGACAGCAGACCGATGTGCAGGGCCGAGGTGCCGGAGTTCACGGCCACGGCCTGACGGCCCGGGGTGAACTGCGCCGCGAACTCGGCCTCGAAATCAGCCACCTCCTGGCCCTGGGCCAGCATGCCGGTACGCATCACACGCGTGACGGCCTCGATCTCCTCCTCGCCAACAATCGGCTTGGCCGGCGGGATGAACGCTTCAGTCACTTGTCTTCCTCCGTAAATCGCAACAGGTTGAGTCATCACCCAGAATGGCGGCGGAAGGAATCCGTGTGGTGCCTGCACTGCCTCCGGGGGAATCGGCATGTACATGTACTGGGACAGAGTATCCCGCGCCTATGTATGGTGACGGAGTTATCCAACGAGCATGCCAAACAACGGGCGGTGTTGAGGCTCCTCCGGGTGCTCACGCCCAGATCATCGGCGATCCTGGGCAAGATCATCAATGATATCTGCGTTGTCGAGGTTCAGTCCGAGCCGCTCGCGCCGCTCTGCAGCCCGTTCCAGCAACACGTCAAGGTCGGGTCGGTGGTGCAGGTCGATCAGCTGGCCTCGCACGTAGTCCTCTACCGAGAGCCCGGTGCTGGCCGCGCGCGTCTCGAGCTCAGCCACCGTCTCGTCGGGGAGGTCGGTGATCGTGAGAGTCTCCATGACCACAGTGTGCCGGCCCTGTATGAGGAGGGACAATGGTTTTCGGGAAGTCGCCGCAGGTTCGGCCGCTGTGATCGGGTTCACGGTTGGGTGCCGCGGGCGCGGAGGAACTAGGCTTGTGCGACGTGGCACTTACCATCGGAATCGTCGGTCTCCCCAATGCGGGCAAGTCAACGCTGTTCAACGCGCTGACCCGCAACAACGTCCTGGCAGCGAACTACCCGTTCGCCACCATCGAGCCCAATGTGGGCGTCGTGGGGGTGCCCGAGCCGCGGCTGGCGGAGCTGGCGAAGATCTACGACTCCAAGGCCCTGTTGCCCGCCACGGTGAGCTTCGTCGACATCGCGGGAATCGTGAAGGGTGCCTCCCAAGGTGAGGGGATGGGCAATGCCTTCCTGTCCAACATCCGCGAGGCCGACGCCATCTGCCAGGTGACCCGCGTCTTCGTCGACGAGGACGTCACCCACGTGGACGGCAAGGTTGACCCCGGCAATGACATCGACACCGTCACCACCGAGCTGATCCTGGCCGATCTGCAGACCCTGGAGAAGGCCCTGCCGCGCGTCGAGAAGGAGGCGCGGATCAAGAAGGAGACCAAGCCCAAGCTCGACGCCATGGCGAAGGCCGTCGAGGTGTTGAACTCCGGCACCACCATCTTCAAGTCGGGCATGGACACCGAGCTGCTGCGCGACCTGTGGCTGCTCACCGCCAAGCCCTTCATCTACGTCTTCAACTGCGACCAGGACGAGCTGGCCAACGAGTCGCTCAAGGAGCGGATGCGCGAGGTGGTGGCGCCGGCCGAGGCGATCTTCCTGGACGCCAAGTTCGAGAGCGAACTGGTGGAGATGGACGAGGACGAGGCCCGGGAATTTCTGGAGGAGTCCGGCGTCGACGAACCCGGCCTGGACGTGCTGGCGCGCGTTGGCTACGACACCCTGGGGCTGCAGAGCTACCTCACCGCCGGGCCGAAGGAGGCCCGCGCCTGGACCATTCGCAAGGGCGCCACGGCCCCCGAGGCCGCCGGTGTGATCCACACCGACTTCCAGAAGGGCTTCATCAAGGCCGAGGTGATCAGCTTCGACGACCTGGTGGCCCTGGGCTCGGTCAAGGCGGCCCGCGAGGCCGGCAAGGCGCGCCTGGAGGGCAAGGACTACGTCATGCAGGACGGCGACGTGGTGGAGTTCAGGTTTAACGTCTGACGTTATTGACGCATCGCGTCATGTCTGGCACTGTTGAGTGGTGATCAGATCCTTCGGCGACCGCGACACGGAGCTCGTATGGCTGCGTGAGCGGGTGCCGAGGATCGATCCGAGGATCCATAGGACGGCGAACCGAAAGCTGCATCAGTTGGACGCTGCCGTGTCTCTCGCCTCGCTTCGGGTCCCTCCGGGGAATCGCCTCGAAGCGTTGAAGGGTGACCGCAAGGGTCAGCACAGCATCCGGATCAACGATCAGTGGCGGATCTGCTTCGTGTGGACCGAGGCTGGCCCGGAGAACGTGATCATCGAGGACTACCACTGAGGTGCACCATGACTGAGAAGCTCTACGCGCCGATCCATCCGGGCGAGGTCCTGATGGAGGACTTCATCGAGGGGTTCGGCATCACACAGCACAAGCTCGCCGTGTCCATCGGCGTCCCCCCGCGGCGGATCAACGAGATCGTGCACGGCAAGCGGGCCATCACGGCCGACACGGCGCTCCGGCTGGGGCGGTACTTCGGGGTGGAGCCGCAGTTCTGGCTCAACCTGCAGAGCCGGTATGAGCTCGAACTGGCCGAGGACCGAGTGGCTGATCAGGTGGCCGGGATCAAGCCTTTGCAGGTTGCGTGAACTCTCATAGACGGCTGACTGTCGGGGCGGGCCTGGTGGTGGCGGGGGCGGCGGGTTTCGAGGTCTTCGCCCGAGTCAGGACTCCGAAACTGTGCAGCCCGTCATCTGGTAGTTCCTGGCTGGTCCGCGAAGCCGAGGAGATTCTTCGACGTTCACGCGGGCCTCGAGATCGGGCCAGCATTGCGGTGATCGACAAGGGCGTGGTCCGTGAAGCGCATTTTGGTGCCGATCGGCACACGCAGTACGAGATCGGTTCGATCACCAAGACGATGACGGCTTCGGTCTTTGCCGACATGGTGGCGCGCGGTGACATCGGCCGACGATCCCAGTTGGGGGCCTTCCTTGACCTGGAGGGAAGCGAGGCAGCTGGCATCAAGCTTGAAGAGCTTGCCACGCACACAAGCGGGTTGCCTGGCATGGCAAGGACGTGCCGCAACATCTCTGGTCTTGTGCTCTGGCCCCTGCTCGTGCATGACCCCAGCGCGTCTGTGACTCTCGAGCGTCTGATCGCGGACGCGCGACGGTCGAATGTGGGGCCGAAGGAGTATGCCTACTCCAATCTCGGGTACTCCTTGCTCGGCCAGGCGCTGGCTTGCCAAGCCCGGACGAATTTCCCGCGGCTGCTCGAGGAACGGTTGTTCGCGCCATTGGGTATGGTCGACACCTTCGTCCCATCAGATCCAAAATTGCTTCCAGCCGATGCGTCGCGCGGCTACTCGGTCATGTGGGGGAGGCGGTCTGCGCCTTGGACCTTGGGTGCTGAAGCGCCCAGTGGAAGTGTTCGATCGACTCTCGCTGACATGACCCGATACCTCCAGGCGCTGCTGGACGGCACTGCGCCTGGTGCGAGTGCGATGGAACCGGCCGCTGTCGTCGACGGCGGTCTTCGCATCGGCTACGGCTGGCATATCGACCAGGACTCACTGGTGTGGCACAACGGCATGACTGGTGGCTTCAGCAGCTGGATGAGTCTTTGTCCCGGCCGTGCGCGGGGCGTGGTCGTGCTCAGCAACACCATGAACTCGGTGGATGACCTGGGGCGGGCTCTGGCTGGCGCGTCCTCGGGTGTATCGGGCATGAGCTAGGGGCACGTGGCCGCATCATGGCCCTTTCCATCGGAACGCGGTGGAGTTCAGGTTCAATGTGTAAGACCGCTGGTCAAGAGCGGTTTTGCGTGCAAATGGTAGATGGGGCGTAGTTCCGCTCTCACATCTGACTCTCGTCTCGTGGTGCTGTGAGCGGAGCCGCTCGCGTCGGCAGGTGTCGTCATGCAAGGCTGACGACATGGACATCTTGCTGCTCGGTGGGACGGGTTTTCTCGGACGGCACATCGCGCGTATTGCGCTCGAGCGGGGGCATCGCGTCACCTGTCTTGCTCGAGGTACAGGGGAACCGCCCGCCGGGGTTGATTTCGTCGCGGCTGATCGTGACCGAGACGATGCCTACGACAAGGTCGCCAGTCGGTCCTGGGGCACTGTCGTCGACCTGACGAGTCATCCGAGGCATGCGCGCGACGCGGTTGCGACGCTCGATGCTGAGCACCGGGTGTTCGTGTCCTCGAGCAGTGTGTACGAGCATCAGGGGAACGTCTCTGCGGAGTCTGATCCCGTGGTCGCCCCGCTCGATGCCGACTGCATGGAGAGCATGGAGCAGTATCCGGCTGCCAAGTCCGCCTGTGAAGCGGCCTACCGTGTTGCCGAAGGGCCGGTGCTGATCGTGCGTCCCGGCCTAATCGCAGGCTATGGCGACGAGACCGCACGCAGCGGCTACTACCCGTGGCGGTTCGCTCACCCCACCGGCGATGACGTGATCGTTCCGGACCCGACCTTCCCGATCGCCATGATCGATGCGGAGGACCTGGCCGGCTGGATCGTCAGATCTGCAGAGGATGCTCGGCAGGGGGCCTTCAACGCGACTGGTCACGCCACTACCCTGGCGGAGGTGTTCGCGATCTCCCGCGAGCTCACCGGATCGCAGGCGACGGCGCGACCTCTCGCCGACGAGCAGCTTCTCGCGTGCGGCGTGAACCCCTGGATGGGGCCGAAGTCGCTGCCCCTGTGGGTGCCCGGTGAGCCATGGCGCAACGTTGCGCTGCTCGACTGTGCGGCGGCCTACGAAGCCGGCCTGCAGGTTCGCCCGTTGAGGGAGACGCTGGCGTCGGCTCTGCGGTACGAGGGAGAACGGGAAGGGGCGAGGCTGGCAGGGCTTCGTGATGAGGAAGAGGCCGAGCTTCGCGAGTGCGTAGCGGCTGGTGACTGACTTCTCGGGTCGAGAGGTTTGGTACGTGCCTGAACGCGGTCGAGTTCAGGTTCAATGTGTAAAACCGCTGGTCAGAGATAGTTTTCCGTGCAGATGGTAGATGGGCTGTCGCTCCGCACTTGCATCTGACGCACGCCTGGTCCCTCTGGTGGGTGGAGGTGCTCGTGCCGAGCGCCGACTTCAGGCGTTGAAGGTGAGCGTCGGCTCGCGTATACTCTTGACTACTAAGACCGGTTCCGCCTACTTCGGTAGGTCCAGGGCCGGTCCTCATTTTTTCCGGGGGCGGTGGCGTGTGGCGGAGCGGCTGAAGTCGTACAAGACCTACGACGAACAGGTGGACATCCTGCTCAGGCGCGGCATGCTCGTCGAAGACCGCGCCGCTGCTGCCAAGACCTTAGCAAGGGTGAACTACTACCGACTCAGTGGCTACTGGTACCCCTTCCGTGTTCAGCGAGAGGACGGCCGGGCTGACGACTTCTATCCAGGCACCAGATTCGACGAAGTCGTTGAGCTCTATGAGTTCGACGCCAAGTTGCGAGGCGCAACGTTTGAAGCGCTCATGCCGATCGAGCTCGCAATCCGTACGCTCCTTGGACACGAACTGGGGCGCGTCGATCCGAGTGCCCATCTGGATACCGCCTTCTTGGGTCCAGTCGCCCGGCGTGGTGATGCCCACACGAAGTGGTTGCGGCGCTACAACGAATCTCTCAGCCGCTCGCGCGAGGACTTCGTTGCCCACCACAAGCAGAAGTACGGCGGGCAGATTCCCGTGTGGGCGGCTGTCGAACTGTTGGACTGGGGCAGCCTCAGTCGCCTGTTCGAGTTCGCTCCGCATCGCGTGCAGGAGGTGGTCGCTGATGCTTGTTTGCTGCGTGCACCGCAGCTCGGCAGTTGGCTCAAGGTGCTCAATGTCGTGCGGAACACCTGTGCTCACCACGGACGTTTCTTCAACAGGGTGCACGCCATCACCCCGAAGCTGCCGGCGGCGGGAGGACATCCGGACCTCGACGCCGTGCGTGCAGACTACAACCGCACCTTTGGCCTCCTCACGCTGATCCAGTTCCTGCTCGATCGTCTCGGTGTGGGCTCAGGCGATCTGCTCCCTGACGTGGTTGCCGCCTACCCTGACGTCCCGGCCATCCCGATCACGCACATGGGAGCACCTGGTGAATGGCGCGGAAGCAGCCGGTTGTGGAACGGCGGTCATTCGCCGGAAGTCTGACCGTGAAGAGTGGCTGCTCAAGTGACCGATCCAGTGGTGGAGCGGCGTGGTTGACCGGGCTCACGCGGCTTGCGATCCCTCCATCTGTGCTTTGACCAGCGGAGATGCTGCTCGCAGTGCCCCTATCGCGTGATGGCCGTATCCATCGGAACGCGGTGGAATTCCGCTTCAATAATTAGTTGACTAGGGATTTCAGATGCCTATCGTTGTCTCGTGGACCATCTGAACTTCGTCGAGTCGACGCTGCCGCTGGACGGGAATCGGCCTCGTTCCCAGTATCTCGACCTCGTCGTGAACGGCTCATCCCTGCGCGCTTCGATCGGTGAAGATTTGCTGGGGTGGACTTCCACTCCGTTGCGGTCTGGATGGGATCTGGAAGCCGGGATTGGCTGGATAGCGTCCTTGTCCCTAGGGCTACAGGACAGTCTTCCTGGTGGCCGGGTGGAGCTGTACGTGTGTCGCGAGTGCGGCGACCTGGGCTGTGGGGCGCTGACGGTCAACATCGAACGATCCGGGTCAGTGGTGCGATGGAGCGAGTTTGGATGGGATGACAGCCTCAGTGATGAGCCGTACGACGCCATCGGGGACCCCTTGGAACTCACCTTCCAAGCGGCGTCCTATGACGAGACACTCCGCGCCGTGGGGGAGCGGCTGCTCGCGAGGCAACGTCCGCCAGCTCCGACCGGGCCTCAGTGGCGGCGTGACCCAGGCTTCGTTGCGATCGATCTGTGACGCCTATTCCCAACGCAATGAGGTCGAATGGAGATTCAATTTGTAGAAGAGCTGGTCAGAGCTGTTGGGCGCGAGCTGGTCGGGCGGCATGGGGGAGTGTTCGCGTCAACAACTGGCCTCGCGCTTGGGTTGGGGCATGACGCCGGACTCCGGGGTGCGGAAGATCTGCCCTGTCGCGGGGAGACCCTCGACCGTCTCTGCGACAGGTTTCTTCGGAGCCCAGTGGGGATCGGGATCCGGCTCGATCGTGAGCGGGGACCACCGGAACGGCAGGCCGGCGGCCATGGCCGCTTGGGGCCGGTCCATCAGCTGGAAGTGGAGATGGGGTTCGCTGGTATTCCCGGTGTTCCCGACCGCTCCCAGGACATCGCCGGCCCGGACTTTCTGCCCGACGCACACGGCTGCAGATCCGTGCTTGAGGTGGGCGTACATGCTGAACGTGCCGTCGCTATGGTCGAGGATCACGTGATTGCCGATGATGGAGCGGTGCCCGGCCAACTCTCGACCGAAGGCCTCGAGCGACATCATGTAGATCAGGCCGGGCCAGGTGTTCCGGGCGCGATGGTCACGCTTGCCGTCATGGGCAGCGATCACGGTGCCGGAGCCCGCTGCCAGGACAGGCTCCCCGAAGCTTGGGAACTCCTGGGGCTCGGCCTGTCTCCATTGCCAGCCGGGGGCGCTTTCGCGGGGAGAGTCTGATGCCTGCAGGATGTCGACTGCGAATGCCTGACCGAGCGTGCGAACGCCGTGGCTGGGGACCTTCGTCGCCGGGCTGTTGATGGCGACCCAGCGGCCCGTCACGGGAGCATGCATGGTCTGGGGAGACTCGTCGTCTGCACGTGGAGAAGGGACTGCGATCGCCAGGCCCAGCGGCGCGAACACGAGCCACACGGGGACCTCGATGACGAAGCTCAGCGCCACGAGCAGGACGAAGGCTCGAAGGAGCCAGGGGGAAGCCGCCTTGAGCATGCGCATCATCGGCGCGCCCCCAGAAGGGTGGTGAGCAGGGGGACGACTCGTTCGGCCGGCACCGTGTGTCTGCCCCCGGAGCCCGGCCTCAACCACCCGGCCGAGGTGAGGGCGCGAAGGTGGTGATAGACCTGCCCGGTCGACCCCATGGACTCCAGTTCTGCAAGTTCGCGTGCGGTGCTGTTCTCCCCGGTGAGCACCTCTTTGAGGATGCGCAGGCGGATGGGGTGCGCCAGTGCGTCCAGCACAGCAGTGACCGTGTCCCACTCGTCGGAAAGGAGCTCGTCGGCGTGCGCTCCGATCTGCCAGGAGACGGGGCCGCTGCCCGGAAGCTCGACGGAGCCCACGAGCATGACGGTGCCGCCCTCGCTGTCATCCTCGTACTGCTTCAGGCCGCGAAGGGCCCAGAGGTGATCTTGTGTGCTTGGTGAACTGCCTTGCGCGCCGTTCGTATTTCCAGTGTCACCAGCGGCGGGGGTGGCGTGTGCCTCGACCGCGACCATCCGCTTCTCGAGTGCAGCTACTCGACTGGCCAGTGAGTCAGGTGCGTCCGGTGTCGTCATGGATACATAGTTCCAGAATTACGGAATACTGTAAAATCGCACTACGGACCTGCCGCGGGGGCGAGTAGGCGACCTCTGGGTGACGGATTTCGGTGGAGTCCGCTTCAACGTGCGAAGGTGCCTCTGCGCCCCAGGGCGGGCATGAAGGGCGAGGACGTTCTCGTAGGCAGTGCTTGACCGGGATTTCGCTCCCGCGCATTGCTGGCCTGGGTCATGGCGGTGATCCACAGGGGGTCTGTCGGGTCGGCCTTGCGGGCGGCGGGGAAACTCGTGAAGAGCTGCGAACCGCGATCATCACCTGGATCGAGCGGACCTACCGACGCCGCCGGCGGGCCCGCCTGGGTCGGTTGGCCCATCGAGTACGAGCCCCTCATGAACCCGAGCCTCAACCTAGTGGCCTAGACCCAGCTGCGCCTGCCCGTTCATTGGTCCCGTCGCGCCGATGTGCACCCAGATGGTTCTATCCATCGGAACGCGGTGGAGTTCCGGTTCAATAACTAACCTTTGGAGTTGGAATCGCATTCTGCAGGGATGCTCAATTCAAAGGCCACGAGGTCAATGCTGTCCTCCATCTCGAGGCCGGGGTAGTGCATGTCGAGGGCTTCGTGCAGGTCAGCTAATGAGGCGAAGCCGTCCCGTTGTGCATGTTCCTCAGTGAGGTCGCAGCGGCGTGTGGCAAGCACGGAGGTGACCTTCGCATCGACGGTAATGACCTCGCCGCTCTCCTTCTCGAAGACGAGCTGTGCTGGCCCAGGTCGGAAGGGGTCGTCGACGCGGATGGTCTGGCGCTTGGACCCATCTCTGATGGCCGACTCGTAGCCTTCCCACATGAAAACCTTTTGTGGGAGTTCCATGGCGCACCAGTCATAGGCATGGGGAAGGAGCTCGGAGACGCTCAGCGCTTCGAGGCCGTTGCTGCCGCGGACGACACATTGGATGGCGGGGTCGGTGTCGAACAACACTTGACGACATTTTCCGCACGGAGAAATCACTTGGCCTGTCGGGCCGTACACCGCGACGATGGCGTCGATGGGGTCTTCTGGACACGTGGCCGCGTGGTTGGCGAGGGCGGAGATCTCGCCGCATGGGCCGCCGAGGAAGTGGAAGGCGTTCAAGCCAAGCACGGTCTGGCCTGATTTGGTCAGCAATGCTGCGGCGACTGTGTGGTTGTTGTCATCATTGCACTGCTTTGCGTGGGCAGTAGCGGTCTGCACGAGCTGTCTGAGTGCGGCGGTGATCATGTCTCGACGGTATCAACCGGAGAGCAAGCCACGCCGAAGCCGGCGAATCCGTGCTTACGGGCGTGCGCCCTAGAGGTTTGGTACGTGCCTCAACCCGGTCGAGTTCAGGTTCAATGTGTAAAACCGCTGGTCAGGCGGTAGTTGCTGGGTTGGGGTGGGGGGACTCGAGTTCCGGTTCAACATCTGGTTGAGGCTGATCGGATCGACTCTCCATGTGCCGGTGAACCTTCAACGCGGCACGTGTTAGCCTAGGGCTACTAGATCCCCCACGCCTCTCCATGGAAGCGCACTTGGGGGATTTTTCTACCCAGAGGAGTGCGGATGGGGCGTCGAGTCCCACGTCAGCGGGGCGTCGGTGTCTACGACAAGTCGCCACTTGGCCACGCTGCTCTCGTGGCGCGCATGCAGGATCGTGGTTTGCTCATCCCCGATGTGGAGCGTGCGGAGCGATACGTCCGCAGCATCGGCTACTACCGGCTGTCGCCCTACATGATCCCGTTCCGGCGTGCGGGGTCGGATGACTTTCGGTCGGGCGTGGCTTTCGACGACGTCCTGGATCTCTATGTCTTTGACCGCAAGCTCCGGCTGCTGGTGCTCGATGCCTTGGAGCGTGTTGAAGTGGCGGTGCGGTCTGCATTGACCGATCACATGGCGCAGGCTCACGGGGCCTTCTGGTACGGAGATTCGATCCACTTTCGGGATGCACGGAGGCATCGAGGCTTCGTGGCGGCGGTTCGCGATGACTGTTCTCGTCAGTTGCTCGCCAAGCCCGAGCAGACGGATGGTGCACTGGTTCATCGGTCTGCGTTGGAGCACTACTTGCTGACGTACGGCAAGCCCGAGCTCCCGCCGTCGTGGATTGTCATGGAGCGTCTCACCTTGGGGCAGGTCGAGCACCTGATCGGCAACCTGAAGCGGCGCTCGGATCGGACGGCGATCGCCAAGTCTCTGGGAATCAATGAGCCACTGCTCTTGTCCTGGATGCGGACCTTCGTGCGTGTCCGGAACATCTGCGCCCACCATGGTCGGTTGTGGAACGCAGTCCTGGGCGTATCCCCGGCGCTGCCCACGTCGCTGTCGGTGACGTGGCTGGCTGATCCTACTGCGATCGCAGACAGCGCAGCGCGACGAGCACGGCTGTACCCCGTCCTGGTGGCACTGCAGTCCCTGCTGTCGACGCTGTCACCAGGCAGTAGCTGGGCGTGGCGACTGAAGGCGTTGTTCGATGAGCATCCAGACGTTCCACTCACAGCCATGGGGATGCCGCCCGGCTGGTCCGACGATCCGTTCTGGGCGCGGCGCATCGAGGCGAGGTCGCCTGGGGGGCCTGCATCCAGGTAGGGATCGCGTGGTCGGGTGGCCACCAGACGGAATCGCGTCATCGTTCGATGCGTGGGTATGCGGTGGAGTTCCGGTTCAATGTGTAGGTCTGGGTGCCCTTGGAACGGTGACAGCAGCTTCCTCTCACCTTCGAGGGGCCAGCCAATCCCGTGCGGTGTTGATGACGACGCCCAGCTGGTCCTCGAGCTCTTGGGCATGTCTGCGATACAGCACGATATCCTCGCTCGCGTGGTGTGCGGTGGCGGCACTGTGCTCTGAGTCGTGTTTCTTGACCAGCGCATCGAGGGCTTGCACGGAGGGGCCGAGTTCCCCCAGTTGTGGCAGCAGCAGTTGCAGGCGAACCAAGGCCAACCTAAGCTCTTGGGTCCGGTCGGTCTGGGGCCCGTCTTCGGTGTAGGGGTTGACGGCGATTCGGTGTAGTTCGTCCTGCATAAGCCGCATCGCCGCCTCGATACTGGATTCTCCGCGGGGGACATCAAGGGGGTCGAGGACATGCTCGGGGTGCTCCAAGAAGCGGGCGGCTGTCCTGCCAGTGATGATGAGGTCTTGCGCCATGAGGATCACTTGCTCAAGCGCGAGACGAACCTCCGTGCGCGCCGAGTCCACTCGCTGTCGTCGTGTTGCGCTGCGTTGGGACAGTGATCCGAAGGCGAAGGTCAACGTGGCGCCAATGACGACGCCGAGATAAGGCTTCAGGGCCGAGCCAGCGTCGCGAATTAGCTGCCAATCCATGGTTCAAGTGTGCCTTACATCAGTGCTTCGCAAGGTACTGTTTGACGCGCCGAAAGCCGCGCCGACCCGTAGGCAGAGTGGGTTTGCTTTGGCCGCGCGGTGGGACAACTGAGCCACGCCCAGCAAAGCTAGCCGTCAGGCCTATGTGCAAGCTAATGCGGTGGAGCTCCGATTTAACGTCTGACCCGCCATCCAGGATCGACAGCCGCTCCACGAGTAGGCAGTGATGGGATACGGGTCCCATGACTGTCACTGCTGGCGTTGACCTCGACGCGATCCGACGCGCCGCCTAGCGTCATGGGGTGGCGGAGTTGGCGCTGTTTGGATCTGTCATCACCGGGGACTTCGACGCGGACAGCGACGTCGACTTCCTTGTCGACTTCTTCCCCGGTCGGCCGGATCCGTTCGAGGACTTCTGCGCGCTGCGCGATGACCTTCGGGGAATTGTGGATCGCGATGTCGATCTCGTCGTGAAGCGAGCGATCCGCAATCCCTACTTTCGCGAGTCGGCGCTCAGCCAGGCAGAGACCGTCTATGCTGCCGACATCTAAGGCCCATCTGTGGGACGCCCATCAGGCATGCCTGACGTGGGCGCCGAGACGCTGACCGTTGCTGCTGTTTTGAGTTCCTCGGCCCGAGCCGAGTCCTCGACTGGACCAAGAACAACCTCGACGGATGCTGAGTATGGCCGGCTGCCGGTGTGGTCGGCCGTCGAGGTGTGGTCCTTCGGGGCGCTGTCCAAAGTCATCGAACGTGGGTAGCCTGCTCGCATGCCCGTCCGCACCGTGACTCTGGAGGCTCTCGCCATGCGTGAGCTTATCGAGTCGCGCCGCGACGATCTCGAGCGTCTGCTCGCGAAGTACGGTGTGACAAACCCGATGCTGTTCGGCTCCGTGGCTCGGGGCGATGCGCGTCCCGACAGTGACATTGACATACTCGTGGAGATGGATCCCGCAGACGGCAATCTGCTGATGCGCGCCTCCGGCCTCATGGAGGAAATTCGACTGCTCCTCGGCACCGATGCGGTGGACATCTTTCCGGTGCAGCTGCTGAAACGGCAGGTTTCGCAGACAGCGCTGGACGACGCGGTGCCGCTGTGAGCTGTACGTCGCCGCTCGCCGAGGCGCTGCGGGCCCACACTGCTGACGACTGACCGCCCTTCGGCGCAGCCTGCGGCTCCCTCCCCAGATGGTTCTATTCGCCGGAGCGCGGTGGAGCTCAGGTACGTGGATGTCTGCGTCCGGCTGACCGAGAGTGCTTGGATCGTGTCACAGATCCAACAACAGTCCCAGCACTTCGCGCACCTCGGCGAGCGTCACGGGTCCCACGTTGCCTTGCTTCGTCGTGAGCCGCGCGACGGAAACTGAGCGTATGTGCTGACACTGGGCTGCCGACGGGGCGCTGAGTTGATTGTCGTCATCCGGCTCGATGTAGACCTCCGCGCCGCTGGACCGGATGGTTCGAGTCAGGGGGACGACCTGCACCACGGTGGGGTCACCTCGCAGTACGCCGATGGCGGTGACGACAACGGCTGGCCGCCGCGGGACCGCCTCGCTGCCGATCGGTGTGCCGAGATCGACCTCGACGATGTCACCCGAGCTCAGCATTGAGCCAGGTCTTTTCCTCGTCGGTGAGCTTGTCGCTCAGCTCGCGCCCCATTGACAGCTGACGCAACGCACGCAGGGCCCGATCGACCGTCTGGTTGATGGTCTCGTGGCGCTGCTGGGCCAATCGCGTGACGCGGCTGTGCGTCTCCCGATTGACTCGAATGGTGGTTGTCTGGCTCATGGCTTCCCGCGCACGGCCTGCCACTGCTCCCAGGCGAGTTCGGGATCGATGTCCTCATAGCCCCTGGCGGCGGCCATGGCCTGGGCATCGGCGCGCGGTAGCGCGATCGTCACCGCATCATCGCGAATCGCCGTCACTTCAGCCTCGGTGAGTGGACGCCCGCGTGTGGTTTCAGCTGCCGTCAGCAGAGCCACGAGAGCAGGGATGAAGACCAGTACCAGGTCGTCACTCATCGCGTTGCCCGGCGCTCGGCTCACCTTCACCCACGAGGTGAAACGACGCCTCGGCTCCGAGCTTCGCAGCCGCCTCGGTCAAGGTCTGGTTGATCGACCAGCTCAGCGAATCGAGCACATCCTCGCCCCCACTGACCAGCTCGATGCTGTCGCTGTCCAGGCGGTGCAGCGCGGTACCACCGTCCAGCAGCACCTCGCCCTGCGAGGTCAGCTCTTCTGCCATGAGTCGCCACAGCTCATCGCGCAAGCCCGGCGGCTCGACGGCGACGCGCACGCCGTAGACCTGACCCTTGCGCGTTGCTCTGCGTGCCTTGTCGGACGGCTGCCACAGCTCGGCGGCCCAAGGGAATGTCATAGCCGAACCATAACCAACCGCCGTCGCATTGACCGCCCGGGGATCGGTCAGCCCACGCCCTGTGGACCACATGATCTACAATCCGGCTGATTGGCTGATGGGTATTCGGGGGCGAACCTGGTGCTGGCTCAGTCGCCCCGTCGCTCGTCGCGCAGGCCGGCCGCCGCCGCGGCCAGACCCGGGCGGTCGTCGCTGATGGTGGCCAACAGCAGGGCGCCGTCCACCTCTGGTGCGGTGGCACCCCGCAGCACGGTGGCGGCCCGTCCGGCCAGCTCGGATCCGGCCCGCCGCTCGGCGCTCGAGTAGCGCGTCGGGTCTGCGAAGGCCGTCAACACCTCCGCGGCGTGCGATCGGACCGCCGGCGAGTCACTGCTCAGGGCCTGCTCCAGAGCGTCGACGCTGGGGGCGCCGAACTCCAACAGGGCGCGCGTCAGGCCGTGGCGCAGCTCGGCGCGTTCCGAGCCCAGCTGGGAGATCAGCACGTCGAGCCCCTCCGCGGCGGCGATCCGACCCAAGGCCCACCAGGCCTTCGCGGCGACCACCGGATCGGCGTCCTCGGCAAAGGCCAGGATGGCGGGGACCGTCGCCGGATCGCCCACCTTGCTCAGCGCGTGCAGCACCGGCTCCTTCGGCAGGGCGTGCCCCAGCGCCGAGACCAGGGCGGGCGCGGCAGCCGTCGGGCGCGCGACCACGGCCCAGATCAGCGTCTCGCGCACGAAGTCATCGTCCTCCAGGGCCATCAGCGCGACGAGTTCCGGCATCACCTCCGTGGTGTCCAGCGTCCCCAGCCGCAGGGCGGCCTTCTGCCGGTCCGCAGGGTTACCGCGGTGCAGCAGGTCCAGCAGGCGGGGCAGGGCGTCGGAGGTCATGCTGTCTGAACTCCGGGCAGGGCGCGGCTATTCCGCGAGGGTTTATCCGCCTCCCGCAACTGGCGGCTGTATCCGCGAGAGACCAGTTTCGTGCGCCAGGCGGTCTGGGCGCGCGAACCGACACCTGGCTGCTGAACTCTTTGGACGCCCGGTGTCGGTTTTCGACGCCAGGCTGGCCTGGCGCGGGAAACTGGCGGGTTCCGGACCTGAGACCCAGACTCCCGAACCCAGACTCTCGGCCCGGGCCACGCCGCAAGGGTCAATGGCCCCGGCGGACCTTCTTGGGCTTCGGCTTGCGGGCCCGCGGGCGGGCCTTGGCGGGCTCGTGGCCGGTGGCGGCCCGCTGCTGCTGGGTGCGGGAGCTGTTGGCGCTGCGGCCGCGGACCACGCCGACGAACTCGTCGAGCAGCGGATTCTGGTCGTCCATTCGCCAGGCCAGGGCGACGGGGGAGGTCTCGGCGTCGGTGATGGGGCGGTACACCAGGTCTTTGCGGCTGGCCCCGCGCGCGACCGACATCGGCACCACCAACACCGCACCGGCCAGGACCCGGTCAATCGCGACGGCGTCCAGTTCGGTCAGGACGGTCTCCTCCTCGGCCAGGTCCGCCTGGGAGATCTCGTCGGCAGCGGCAAACAGGTGCTCCTTGGAGACCCAGGCCACCAGCTGCTCCTCGTAGAGCGGGATGGCGTGCAGCCCGTCGCGATCAATCGGCAGCCGGACGAAGCACATGTCCAGACTGCCGTCGCGCAGCCCGGCCAGCTGCTCGGCGTCGGGCACCTCGGTGATTTGCAGCGGGTGACGGAAACGTTCCTCCCAGGTGCGCTGCCACTTGTGCAGGACGACGCCGCGGACATGCCCGATCCGCAGGCCGGTCAGTGTCGACGGGTTCTGGCTCACGGTTGCAGGCTAGCGGTTCGACGGCCCTCACCGATTGTTCGACGGCGTCCCGGGCCACTGCGCGCCACGTCCCCGCCTCCACCTCGGCTACGCTCGCGTCGTGAGCCAAACCATGAAGCCGTCCACCGCCGCCCAGAAGCTGGGCATCCTGCTGTCCGCCGCGCCGGAGGACTTCCAGCAGAACCCGATCACCCGCGACGAGCTGGATGAACTACGCGAGAACCCGCCGGCCTGGTTGGTTGATCTGCGCAAGAACGGTCCCTTCCCGCGCGACGTGATTGCGGCCAAGCTTGGGGTGTCCAATTCCGGGCTGGCGCGCGGGGGAGTCACCGAGCCCCTGAACGCAGACCAGGTGGGTGAGCTGCTGGCCGATCCGCCGGCCTGGTTGGAGCATGAGCGGCGGGTGCACCGTCAGGTGCTGGCCGAGAACGAGCGGTTGAAGGCCCAGAAGGCCCGCGACGAGCGCTGACTGGTTCGGCTCCCCGCCGTGTGAGTTGAGTCGTGTTGTTTCCGTCTCCCAGCTGGGGTGATCACACCGCGTACCGCTCCAGATGCTTGGCGTAGGCCCTCAGATCGGCCTCGATCGTCGGGTTCTTGAAGACGTCGAGGATCGCGAACTCCGGCAGGATCTCGTAGCCGCAGAAGCGGTAGGTGGCGGTGATCTCGCTCAGGGCGTCGGCGAGGCTGCGACCCTGGAAGACCGGGTTCTGGGGGTTGTCGAAGGCTGCTGCCGGGGCATTCCAGGTGGAGGAGACCATGAACTTGCGCCCCTGCATCTTGCCGCCGGAGCCGTAGGGCCTGGCCAGGTCGCTGCGCGTGCGGCCGTCACCCGAGAGCATCGAACCGGTGCCGAGCACGTGGTTGAAGACCTCGTCGACGTACTTCTTCCACGTCCACGGGGCGCCGAACCAGTTGGCCGGGGTCTGCAGGACCACGAGGTCGGCGGCCAGGTGCTTGGCCTCCTCCTCGGCGAGGTCATAGCCCTCGTCGACGATTGTCTCGAACACCTCGTCGCCGCGCCCGGTGAAGAAGTCCTTGGCCACCTGGTGGGCGGCTCCGTTCAGCCCTCCCTCTGACCATCCGGGGTAGCCGTGGTGGGTGTTGATCAGCAAGACCTTCATGGGGTGTCCTTCGAGGGTTGGGTGGGCGGACTGCCTACGTCATACCAACCGGTCAGTTCCGCCGGGTATTCCCGAAGGTCGTCGAGCGCCCGTCCGCGTGGATCAGGGCGCTATCGTCACGGCATGCCCATTGCCGCCGTTCTGGTCCTGCTCGCCTGTCTGTTGCACGTCTACATCTGGTACCTCGAATCCTTGGCCTGGACCACCGCGGCCCGCAAGGTGTTCGGCACCTCCGTGGAGGAGGCCGAGGCCACCCGTGAGATGGCCTTCAACCAGGGCTTCTACAACCTCTTCCTCGCCATCGCCGGGCTGGCTGGCGTCGTCGCGCTGGTGCTTGGGCACACCACGGTGGCCGTGACCCTGATGGTGACCGCGGTCGGGTCCATGGCGGCCGCGGCGCTGTTGCTGCTGCTCACCTCGCCCGAGAAACGGGGTGCGGCCGTTAAGCAGGGGTTCTTCCCGGTGCTCGCCCTCGTCGCGCTGGGGCTTGCAGCGCTGGCCTGAGCGCCTTGGCGGGGCCCTGACCCGCGTCCATCACGTGGGTGGGGCCCGGCGGCGTTGGATTGCGCGGTAGCGTCCGAGCACGCCCCCGGACTCGACGAGGAGGACTCGTGTCGCACTCCGCCAGCCCCCACACTCTCGCGCCCACCCGATGGAGCCAGGCCCTGCGGATGATCGGCCCCGGTGTCGTGCTGGCGCTGGCCAGCGTCGGGGCGTCGGACATGGTGACGACGCTGAACTCCGGCGCCCAGTACGGCCTGTCCCTGGCCTGGGTCTTCGTCGTCGGACTGGTCCTGAAGTATGCCCTGAATGAGTCGATCGCCCGGCTGCAGCTCACCGGCGACAAGTCCTTCCTGTCCCACCTGACCCAGTTCGGCGGCCGCACCTTTCCCGTCATCCTGCTGGTGGCGGAGCTGCTGATCGGGCTCTTCTTCGGGGCCGGCGTGTGTTCCATCTCCACGCTGATCCTGATGGCGCTCTTCCCCGGGCTGCCCTTCGGGCTGGCCTTCGGCGCGGTGCTGGCGTCGGCCGTCGTGATGCTGTGGCTGGGCCGCTACAGCCTGGTGGAGAAGGTGATGGTGGGTTTCGCCATCCTGATGTTCTTCGGGATCGTCTACCTGGCCGTCACCTCGGCCGGCGCGGGCGACAGCGCGGCGCAGGCCCGCCAGACCCTGGTGCCCGTGCTGCCGGCCCATTCGCTGGTCACGGTGCTGTCGCTGATCGGTGGGGTCGGGGGAGCGACGGGAATCATGGCCTACACCTACTTCGTCCGGGAGAAGGGATGGAGCGGGCGGGCGTGGCGAACCATGGTGCGCACCGATCTTGCGGTGAGCTACCTGCTGATCGTCATCTTCGCCGTCGCCATGACCGCGGTGGGCGCCTTCTGGCTGTTGGCCGGCAACCACAAGATCACCTCCAACAGCGCCGTCTTCGACGTCGGCCAGATCCTGGGCCGTGAGATCGGTCCCGTCGCCCACGGGCTGTTCCTGCTGTCCTTCTTCGCCGTGACCTACTCGTCGGTGCTGGGCGGCTTCCAGGGCATCGCCTACGTGACGGGGGATTGCCTGCGCGTCGTGCGCAAGTACCCGCACCAGGACGAACCCGGTCAGGACATGTCCGCCAAGGCCCCGGAATTCCGGGCGGCGCTGGTCTGGCTCGCGGTCTGCTCGGTGCTGATCCTGCAGACCGGCAAGCCGGTCACCCTGGTGCTGATCTATTCGGCAATCAGCTCCTTTGTGCTGCCCATCCTCTCGACAGCCCTGCTGGTGATCATGAACCGCTCAACCACGCCGGCGGAGCTGCGCAATGGCTGGCTGTCCAATGTGCTGCTCGTCGCCTGTCTGGCGCTGTTCGGCTTCCTGTGCGCGCTGCAGCTGCAGGAGAGCATTACCGGTCTGACCTGATTCGACGTCCCACTGCGCACTGCGCAGCCGTTACTTGCTGGGGCAGCTGTTGCAGCAGCTGCCCCAAGCATCAACTGCTGCGCAGTGGGGGTGGGGTGACGGGATCTCGTCGCCGGTCAGGCTGGTGGGGTGTGATGGGGCTCGTCGACCGGTCGGGCGGGTGCGGGGTGACGGGGCTCGTCGCCGCTCAGGCCGCGGAGAGGTGGTTCAGCTTCTCCGACATGACCAGCCCGAACAACGCGATCAGCAGCATCGCCCAAGGCAGCAGCCACAGGCCCAGCCAGGCACCCAGCGCTCCCACCAGCGGCGGGGCCAGCGTCGATCCGGTGTAGGCCGCCGCCATCTGGATGCCGATGATCGCCTGGGAATTGCGGGCACCGAAGTTGGTGGGGGTGGAGTGGATGATCGCCGGGTAGACCGGGGCGGCGCCCAGGCCGGCGATCACCAGCCCGGCCAGCGCCAACACGTCGGTCTGAACGGGCAGGGCCATCAGCGCCACGCCGACGGCGATGGTGGTGAAGCCGCCGCGGATCAGCAGCTTGTCGCCGATCCGGTCGGCGAAGAAGCCGGCCAGGAAACGGCCGGCCGTGATGCCCATCAGGAAGAGCGACGCGAAGCGGGCGGCCGTCGCCACCGCGACGCCGCGGCCGCTGACCAGATAGGTGGAGGCCCACAGGATCGCGGTGGTCTCCACCGCGCAGTAGGCGAAGAAGGCGGCCAGCACGAAGGGCACACCGGGGATCCGCAGTGCCGTCGCCAGCGGCACGTGGCCCACCGACGCGTGCTCCGGATCCTGATGGTCCAGCTCGGAGTGCGCGCTGGGGCCCGAGGCGGCCGCCCGGCCCCACAGCGGCAGGCTGACCAGCAACGCCACGGTCAGCCCCGCCTGGATCAACCCCACCTGGCGATAGGCGCTGCCCCAACCCTGGCCGCTGCCCAGCGCATGACCCATGATGAAGGGGCTGATCGAGGCGCCCACGCCCCAGAAGCTGTGCAGCCAGTTCATGTGCCGCGCCGCATAGTGCAGGGCGACGTAGTTGTTCAGCGCCGCATCCACCGCACCGGCCCCCAGACCGTAGGGAACCGCCCACAGGCAGAGCAGCCAGAAGTGGTGCGACGTGGAGAAGCCGAACAGGGCCGCCGCGGTCATGGCGACGCTGGCCGCGGTCACCACCCCCGCTCCCAGCCGCCGGGTCAACCGCTCGGAGGCCAGGCTGGACACGATGGTCCCCAGGGCAATGATGACGGTGATGAAGCCGGCGTAGGCCACCGGGACGTCCAGGTCCCGGTGCATCGTCGGCCAGCCAGCTCCGACCAGCGAGTCGGGCAGGCCGAGGCTGATGAAGGCGAGGTAAATGATCGCCAGGAGGAGGGAGTACACGACGGGCCTTTCGGGTGGGATTGAGCGAACTCAGCCTAACTGAAACTGACCGATGTGTAAGAAGTGGGGCCGGGGTGGTTGCCGGGTCGGATGGTCTTGGGTGGTCCGGGCTGGCTTGCCGGGGCAGGCGTGGCGTCGCGACGCCGGGGTGGTTGCCCCGGGCGCTCGGCGCCCACGATCCACTGCGCAGCCGCTCCTTGTTGGGGCAGCTGCTGCAACAGCTGCCCCAGACATCAACGGCTGCGCAGTGGAGGGGGGGGGGTCAGCGCGCGCCCCGGTCGGGCAGGATACCGACGCTCAGTGGTCCGCGGCTGCTCGCAGGTTGTCCTCGGCCGCGGGGGCCCCGGCCGGCGCCACGTCCAGCAGGTCCAGCGGCACCGGCTTGACCCGGGCGCCGGTGATCGGGTCCTCGTCGGGGTGCTCGGCCGCCCAGCGCGGCGGCACGTAGCTGCACGTCGGGTCCGACGCCAGCATGTCCCGGGTCACCGCGAAGGCGTGCGAGCGGGAACCGCCGCAGACCTGGTTGAAGGGGCAAACCCCGCACTTGCCGTGGAAGGCGTCGGGTCGGCGCAGCGAGAGCATGATCGGGGAATTGCGGTAGATCCCGCGGAAGGACTCGTCCTTCACATTGCCGCACCGGTAGGGCAGGAAGCCCGACGGGTAGACGTCGCCCACATGATCGATGAAGACGAAGCCGCGGCCGGAATTGGTGGCCAGTGGCGGGCGCGGGCGGCGGTTCACCAGGTCCTCGGCGCTGACCAGCTCCAGGGTGCGGGCCATCAGTCGGTCATAGAGCTCGCCATGCGGTGGGGCATCGTTGGTGGCGCGCTGCATGGCCACTCGTCGATAGGCCTGCGCCTCGGTGGTCTTGATGGCGATGTAGCCGCTGACGTCGTGCGCCCACTGCAGCACGTCCTCGTTCTCCTCGGCGGTCAGGGCCTGCAGCGCCTGACCGCGGCCCGTCGGCACCAGGAAGAAGAGGGACCACAGGTGCGCGCCCAGCCCCTTGACCTGCACCATCAGGTCCGGCAGCTCGGTCACGGTGCGACGGGTCACCGTCGAGTTGATCTGCAGCCGGAAACCGGCGTCGGTGGTGATCCTGGCGGCCGCCAGGGTCTTGTCATAGGTGCCCTGGAAGCCACGGAAGGCGTCGTGGGTCTCGGCGCGACAGCCGTCCATGGACAGCGAGACCGCCTTGCCACCCGCCTCACGCAGCGACGCGAGACGCTCCGGGGTGAAGTTGGCGGTGACCGAGGGGGAGAGCGCCACCGAAAGGCCGAGCCCGGTGCCGTGGGCGACGAGATCCTCCAGGTCCGTGCGCTCAAAGGGGTCCCCGCCGGTCAGGATGACAATCGGGGTGGGCTTCCCGAACTGCGCGATGTCGTCCAGCAGCGCCTTGCCATGCTCCAGGGTGAGCTGGTCCGGGTGGAAACGCTGCTGCGCGTCGGCCCGGCAGTGGGCGCAGGCCAGCTGGCAGGCGCGGGTGACCTCCCAGATCACGATGAAGGGGCGATCGTCCGGGTCATGCCGCAGCTCGCGCACCGCGGCGCGCTGCTGGCGGATCTCGGCGGGCACGTGGTCCGGGCGGTGGTGACCCGCGTCGGTGAGATCGGGGCGGGTACCAGGTTCGGTGAGCATTGCGTGGGGCTCCTGGGTAGTGCTTGCGGCGGTCAGTGGAAGGCGACGGGGATGGCCGGGGTGGCGGCCAGTGCGGTGGTGAGGGTGGCCCTGGCCTGGCTCCAGGCGTCGTGCAGCGCACAGGTCTGGCCCTGGCCGCAGGGCAGGTGGTGGGCGACGCACTGGCCATTGGCGGTGGGGCCGTCGACGGCCTCGATCACCTGCAGCACACTGACCCGGTGGGCTTCGGGGGTCAGGGTGTAGCCGCCCGTCGGGCCTGGGATGGAGGCCACCCATCCGGCCTTGACCAGCGGGCCCACCACCTGCGGCACGAATCCCCGGGTGGCCTGCAGGGCGTCGGCCAGTTCGGGTGCCTTGAGCCGCTTGCCGACGGGTGCCAGCAGGGCCATGGCCTGCACGGCCAGCTCCGCCCGACGGGTAACCTCAAGTCGCATAGTGGGAGACTACACGATTTGGCCTGCGGGATTGCGCGGGACGCCCGCTCTGGCTACTGCCGGGGGTCAGGGTGCGCGTCGGCCGCCAGGGGAGCGTGCTGGAGTGCGGGCCCGTGCCTGGCTGACATGCGGAGTGGATCGCCGCCAGATCAATCTCCGGACAGGGGGCTCGTACTGCGCTTCGATGACCGGGCCACCCGTCACTACGCCGATGTGGTCGCCACCCGCACCCGGCTGGAGCTGCCCATCACCACTCCTGACGGCCAGATCCCCGCGATCTGTCGGGCGCAGGCGTGACGTTGGTCACCCGCAATGTCCGCGACTTCGACGGGTGGGCGGGGTCGATGATGTGCAGGTGCGCGTCGAAGAGCCGCGGGCGGGCGCCCTCGGTGCCCGTGATTGGGCTCACTGCTTGGCTTCCCGGCCGGCCAGCTTGCCCTCGAACCGCTCCTTGTTGACGACGCCCCGCTGGTGGGTGCCGGTGCTGATGGTGGCGTGCTCGTCGCGGGCCTCGACGTCGAAGCTCAGCGCCCGGCCCTCGACGCCGGTCAGGGTGACCTGGATGGTCACCGTCGAGCCCGGCGTGGTGGGCGCGTCATGGGACAGGTCGACGTGGGTGCCCAGGCTGACCTCGCCGTCATCCAGGTGGGACTGGACCGCCTGCATGCAGGCCCACTCGATGATCCCCACCATGTAGCCGGTGGCTAGCACCTGCGGCATCACCGTGAACTCCGGCGCCTCGGGCAGCAGGTTGGGCACGGTTCGCTCGGCCGGCACCTGGTAGTGCATGGTGTGGGTCAGGCCGGGGGTCAGGGTGTCCTTCACGAGGTGCTCCTTCGGTGTCTGCGGCGACGAATTGTGAGAAATCTAACACCCAATGATCGCCTGCGGGCACTCAGACGCCGATCGACCAGGTCTCCAGCAGGCCCCGCGCATAGGCGGCCTGGCCCAGGTGCACCGCCGCGTCGTCGATGATGCTGACCAGCCGCACGCCCCGGCTGACCGGCGGATCCCAGGAGTCGTCGATGATCTGGTCCAGGTCCTCTTCCGAGAGGGTCTGGAGGTATCCGACGAAGGCGTCGATGCAGGCGGCCAGATGGGCCTGCAGCAGGTCCGGATCCGTCACCCGCAGCGCGGCGACGGCGTCCGGGCTGTCGCCCAGGCCGAAGTCATCGGCTCCGCGGTTGATGCCCAGCTTCTCGGCCCAGCCGTCGCGCTCCCAGACGGTGGGCTGGCCGGTGAGATCCGCCAGCTGGACGTCCATCTGGCGGGCGGCGTGCCAGACCAGCCAGGCGATCGAGTTGGCGCTGCCCGCGGGCTGGGCGTTCAGGTGCTCCGCGTCCAGGCCCCGCAGCACGACGGCGGCGGTGTCCAGCGGACGCTTGGCGGCGTCGGTCAAGAGGTCACGATGATCCATGCGCCCAGTCTGCCTCGCCCGGCCAGCGTCGGCGGTTAACTCGCCCGGCCGGCGTCAGCGGTTGAGGGAAGCGGGTGCGGTGCCTTCAGCCCCCCGGAGGCCGAAGAGCTTGCCAAAGTTGGCAGCCTGGTGGACACAGAAAATTCTTGGCAGGTTCAAGACGTCAAATTGCTGCCAACTTTGGCGAGCCTTCCGGGGCCCAGGCCGTCATCACGGGCTCCGAGCGTTGGGCCGCCGATTGGTTCCGCCGCCCGCCCATCGGAGGGGTCCCGCCGCCCGCCCATTGGACGGCTCGCGTAGCCAGGCTCAGCCATCTGAAGGCCGGGCCCTGTGCAGCTCCTCGCCATTCGGGGCAAGAAGTGTGTGTATGGGGGTGTGTATGCACACCGAATGTGAGCGGTGTCTCCAGGAGGAATCCGCCCAGGGCCTGGACAAGCTCGGCCGCCGTGGCCGGGTCGGGCTTGGCCGCCGCGGTTGGGTTGGGCACTCACAGCGGCTTGTCGGCGGCTTCGTCTTCTCGAGTCAGTGGTAGCTTGCTCTCACGTGGAGTTCGGGGCGCCGTGAACACTCGCCCTTGAAGGATCCACCCATGAAGAAGTTTCTCGCCGGGATGACGGCGACCCTCCTGGTGTTTGCTGCGGTCTTGCTTGGCCTGCCGCGACTGGGAGTGAACCCCCTTGGCTTCACGGCCAGCCGTCGCAATGTCCAGGTGATCGATGCCGTCACCAAGGAGGAACAGGTTGTCCTGTTGAGCCTGGGGATCCAGGGGATCATCTCTGAGGAGTCCAAGGCAAAGATCTTGGGCGTCGAGGTCCCCGGCACGGGACGCGCCCAGTTCGTCCAGTACAGCTACGCCGCAAACTTGGCATCGACGCCCAGCAGGTGAAGATCAAGCAGACTACGCCGACGTCATATGTGATCACGCTGCCGGAGTTCATCTTCATCGGTCACGACAAGGAAGAATTCAAGCTCGCTGTTGAGAAGAACGGGATCCTGAGCTGGGTGAGCCCTGATGTTGACACAGCTGACTTGATCACCGAAGTCTTGGGCGCCGATGCGCAGCAGGAGCAGATTTCCCGGAACCGGCAGGCGCTGGAGGAGCAGGCAAGGGCCTTCTATGTCGGCATCGTCAAGGGCGTCCAGCCCGATGCCACGGTGGAGCTTCGGTTCTCACCGTCGGCCTAGATCTAACCGCTGCGGGCCTCGACAAGCTGGGGTGTCGTGGTCGAGCGGGGTTGGGTGTCGCGGTGTGGTGGTCAGTCCCGATGGGGTGGGGCTGGGCCGCTGTGGCTGGGTGGGCACAATGGGCGCATGAGGATTCTGGTGACCGGCTTCGACCCCTTCGGCGGGGAAAACATCAATCCAGCGTGGGAAGCGGTGCGGGCGCTTCCCGACCAGATCGCCCGGGCCCAGATCCGCACCCTCCAGGTGCCGACGGTCTTCGGGGACGCGGTGCGCGTGGTGGGGGAAGCCATTGACCAGCACCAGCCCGACGCCGTGCTGTGCGTCGGTCAGGCGGGCGGCCGGAGCGCCATCACGGTGGAGCGGGTGGCCATCAACGTCGACGACGCCAGCATCGCGGACAATGCCGGCAACCGGCCCATCGACGAACCCGTCGTCCCCGATGGCCCCGACGCCTACCTCGCCACCCTGCCGATCAAGGCCATGGTGCAGGCCATCCGGGAGGCCGGTCTGCCGGCCTCGGTCTCCAACAGCGCGGGCACCTTTGTCTGCAACCACCTGATGTACGGCGTGCTGCACCACCTGGCCAGCCGGGGCACGTCAGCCCGGGGTGGTTTCATCCACGTCCCCTACATCCCGCAGCAGACCACGGACAAGCCCGGCATGCCGTCGATGTCGGCGACGGACATCACGCGCGCCCTGACCGCCGCCCTGGAGGCGATGGTCACCCATGACGCGGACATTCGGTTGGGCGACGGCGCCACCCACTGAACCTGAGGCTCACACCAGGGCATTGCCTGGATCGTCGGTCACCGGGTCCATTGTGGCCAAGCCCAAGTCATGGCTCACGGCCTGCATGGTTCGGTCATGAGTGCAGATGATGACGCCGTCCCTGCCGCTGCGTAGCGCCGAAGCAAGATGGATCGCGTCGAGTGTCTTGATGTGCGGCAGGATGGCTTCCGCCTCCTGGAGAACTGCGTGGTCCAACGCGATCGTGCCGACGTGGGAAAGTACTTCGTGACGCCTTTCGATGGGTGCCTCCAGGCGACGCAAGACCCGAGTCATCTCCGTTCCCAGGAGACGGGAGGACAGGATCTCGTCGTTGGAAGCAGTGGTGTCGTCAAACCAGTGAGCCGCAGCTGGCGAATGTCCGAGCAGGATCCGCATCGCGACCGAACTGTCCAGATAGTAGGTGGTCATCGGTCCCCGGCCATCTCGTCCAGCAGGCCCTCGATGCTGAGCCCTGCAGGAAGCTCAATTCGGGGCAGTTCGGCCGTCCGGGCCTGCCCTTGGACTCGGGGAGCCACCACACTGGCCGAGGAGTTGATTGGCGAGATCTGCGCGATCTCCTGATGATGTCGGGTGACGCGGTAGGTCTCGCCCGAGGCCACGGCCTCCAACATGGGTGACGGGTTCTGGCGAAGTTCACCCACCGAGATGGTCTTCATGGAGCCAGTCTAGAAGAATTGTCTACGGAGAGCTACGACGATTGAGGGTTCGGGAAGCGATTCAGGCCGACGCCCGCTTCGCCCGGCGGATTGCCTTGCCGGCCTCGTCATGGGCGTCGTCCTGGTGGGCCAGCTGTCGGCCGTACAGCACGCCATAGGTGAAGGTCGGCTCGTCGGCGGCGTGGGCCACGTCGGCCAGTTCCAGCAGCCGCTCCCGGGCCACGACGGTGTCCTGAGCCACGCCCAGCGTCTCGGTGACCTGCTTCCACGCGCGGGCAGCGTCCTTGCCGTGGGCGAAGGCGGGGGAGACCGCCTCCCAGGCGTAGCGCGCCGCCTTGGCCTTCTTGCGGGCCTCGTGCGCCAACTCGGTCTGTTCCGCGCCGACGGCCTCCTGTGAGGCGGCCCAGCGACGGGTGACCCGACGGGTGGTCTTGCGCATCAGCGGGGCCAGCACCTCGGCGGCCGGCCCGTCCGCCGCCGGCAGGAAGGGCGGTTCGGTGACCAGCGCCGTCAGCATCTGGTACAGATCGCGGTAGCGCTCCGAGTCCAGCGCCGCCACCAGCTCCCGGTGGGTCTGGGCATGCCGGGCGTCCAGTTCTGCGGTCAGGCGCTCCCGCACCGGGCCCACCACCGCCTCCGGTGGAAGCTCGTCCAGGGCGGCCGAGAGCCGGGCCTTGAGCACCTCCGCGTCCCGCGGCCCGCCCAGCATCTCCCCAAGCCAGCGCACCTCGGCCCGCAGTGGCTCGGTGCGCTCGGCCGCCAGCAGCTCCCGGAAGACCCGCAGCGTGCTGCGCAGCCGTCGGGTGGCCACCCGCATCTGGTGCACCGCATCCGGGGCGTCGACGCGGACCTCGGCCTCCCTGGCCTGGATCATCCTCACCTGGGCAGCCAGGTAGGCACCCACTACCCGGGCCGCGCTCGGCTCGCCGTCGGGGGTGGCGGCCAGCAGATCGCCCAGGGCCTGCACCAGCTTGGAGGTGGCCGGCTGGGCCTCGGCGCCCTGGGCCACCAACTCGGCGGAGATCTCCGCCAGGTCCAGCGGGGCCCCGTCGGCGGTCAGTTCCACCTCCACCTCGCGCCACTGTTGCGGCTCCGCACCGATCCTGTGCACCGTCACCTGGTCTTCGCAGAGCAGGGCCACCGCGCGTCCGTCGGGCACCACCAGGTCGGTCTCCCGACGTTCGGTGTCCAACTGGGCAATCGGCACCAGCGGCGCGTCACCCACCAGTGCTTGCACGTGGCAGCGCAGGGCATCCGGGACCTGCAGTGGGCTGCTGTCGGGCAGGATCTGGGCGCCCAGTTCCTCCCTGGCATGCCCCTCGCCGGGCAGCTTCAGGTGCCAGCCCTCGTCGTGGCCGCCAGTGCGCCGGCGCAGCGTGATGCCCTTACGGGCCAGGGTGAGGCCGGGCGTGTCGAAGTAGGTGGCGCGCAGCTGCCATTCATGGGCGTCGCCCAGGCTGGCCACCTTCCCCAGACCGGTGATCCGGCCGTCCTGGGGAAGCCGGAACTTGCGCTCGATCTCGGTGGCCATGGTCTGGGTCTCCCGTCCCTGGTTTCGCCTGTGGTGGTTCGCCCGCATTGGCCGCCCATTCTACCGGGGACGTGCGGCCCACCCGGGGTGGATGCCCGTCGAATGACCGGTGGCCGGCGGCCGAGCCCGGTAACGTTCCGGACAATAGAAGGAAGGACAATCCATGGGTCACGACGACGTGCTCCTGGGCGGCCTGCGGGTGGTCACCATCGCCATCAACCTCCCCGGACCCGCCGCCGCCCGACGCCTGGCGCAACTGGGCGCCGACGTGATCAAGGTGGAACCCCCGGCGGGGGACCAGATGGAGCTGCTCAGCGCGCCCTACTACCAAGAACTGCTGGCGGGACAGCAAGTCATCCGGCTGGACCTGAAGACCGACGAGGGACGCGACGAGCTGTGGCGGCTGCTGGAGACCGCGGACCTGTTCCTCACCTCGAACCGGCCGTCCGCCCTGGCCCGGCTCGGCCTGGACTGGGAATCCCTCCACGCCCGGCTGCCCAGGCTGAGCCAGGTGGCAATCGTCGGCTATCCGGGGGAGAAGGCCGAAATGCCCGGGCATGACCTGACCTACCAGGCCTCGGTGGGCACGCTGAATCCACCGAACATGCCCCGGGTGCTGCTGGCCGATCTCACCAGTGCCGAGCGTGCAGTCGGCGACGGACTGGCGGCGGTGCTGGCCGCCGGGCGCACCGGGCAGGGCAGCTACCGGGAGGTGGCGCTCAGCAGCCTGGCGGAGATGATGGGCGACCCGGCCCGGCACGGGCTGACCACCACCGACGGGATCCTGGGCGGTGCCCTGCCGGAGTACAACCTCTACCGGGCGGCCGACGGCTACCTGGTGCTCGCCGCGCTGGAGCCGCACTTCTGGGCCCGCACCCGTCAGGTGCTGGAGCTGACGGCCACCGGCCCCGAGCAGAGTGCGGCGGAGCTGGCGGCCATCTTCGCCACCCGCACCGCCGCTGAATGGGAGGCCTGGGGCGAGGAGAACGACATCCCGGTGGCCGCCGTCCGGGAGTGAACAGGCCCGCTCGACCAGAACAGATGCAGGGCGGGTGGGCAGCGCAACTACTGCGTTGCGTACCCCCTCCTGCGTCTGTTCTCAGTGGGCACTCGCGTCCCCGGACGGCTCCGGCGGGACTCAGCGTCTCAGCAATTCGGTGGGTGCGGAATAGCTTGGTACCACCCGGTAGAATTCATCACGACGCCGTCTGTGGACCCGCCGTGGACGACGCCCCCGGGAGATGATTGATGCTGACGGTTCTGGCCCTGCATGCCATCGCGACCGTCATTGCCCCCCTGGTGATCCGTTGGTTGGGCCCCCGCGGCTTCTGGCTGCTGGGCCTGCCGTCGCTGGCCACCGCAGTGCTGGCCGCCAACCACCTGCCCGGCGTGCTGCGCGGCGAGGTCCCGCAGTGGAGCCGCCCCTGGGTGCCCACCCTCGACCTGGCGCTCGGCCTGCGGATGGACGCGCTGGCGCTGCTGATGTGCCTGGTGGTGGGCGGGATCGGCGCCGTGGTGCTGGCCTACTGCACTGCCTACTTCGAGCGTGACGAGCCGGCCCTGGGCCGGCTGGCGGCCCACCTGACCGGCTTCGCGGGGGCCATGACCGGCCTGGTGCTGGCCGACGACCTGCTGCTGCTGTACCTGTTCTGGGAGCTGACCACCGTCCTGTCCTACCTGCTGGTGGGGCACAACACCCGCTCCGAGGACAGCCGCAATGCCGCCACCCAGGCCCTGGTGGTCACCACCGCGGGCGGTCTGGCGATGCTGGGCGGCTTCATCATGCTGGCCGTCGCCGCCGGCACCTCCAGCCTGACCGCGCTGCTGGACAATCCGCCCAATGGCACCGTCACCAGCGTCGCGATCGTGCTGGTGCTGCTGGGCGCCCTGACCAAGTCCGCCCAGGTGCCCTTCCACTTCTGGCTGCCCGGCGCCATGGCCGCGCCCACCCCGGTCTCGGCCTACCTGCACGCCGCGGCCATGGTGAAGGCCGGCGTCTATCTGGTGGCCCGGCTGGCCCCCGGCTTTGCCGGCCACGAGGTGTGGCGGCCCACCATCCTGGTGCTGGGCGGGCTGACCATGCTGGTGGGTGGCTACCGGGCGCTGCGCCAGGTGGACCTCAAACTGATCCTGGCCTACGGCACCGTCAGCCAGCTGGGTTTCCTGGTGGTGCTGGTGGGCACCGGCAGCCACGACGCCGCCCTGGCCGGGCTCACGCTCCTGGTGGCGCACGCCATCTTCAAGGCGGGCCTGTTCCTCTCGGTGGGCACCATCGACCACGCCACCGGCACCCGGGACGTGCGTCGGCTCACCGGAATGGCCCGCAGGATGCCCTGGCTGGTGGCCGCGACGGGGCTGTGCGCGGCCTCCATGGCCGGCCTGCCCCCGATGCTCGGCTTCGTGGGCAAGGAGGCCGTCTACGAGGCCTACCTGCACGCCCCCCAGGGCTGGGCGCTCCCGGTGCTGGCCACTCTGGTGCTGGGTTCGGTGCTGACCGTCGCCTACAGCGGGCGTTTCCTGTGGGGCGCGTGGGCCAGCAAGTCCGGCGTCGACCCGCTGGAGGTGCACGAGCCGGGCCGGGTGGCGGTGGGGATCCCCCTGCTGTTGGGCCTGGTCAGCCTGGCCTCCGCCCCCTTCACACCCCGGCTGGAGACCCTGGTCACCGGCTACCGGGAGAGCTTCCCGGCCGGTGAGCACCCGATCCACCTGGCCCTGTGGCACGGTCTGGGCACCCCGCTCTACCTCAGCCTGGTCACCCTGACGGCCGGCGCCGTGCTGGTCTGGCTGCGTCGCCCCGTGGCCCGCCTGCAGGGCGCCCTGCCGCACCCGCCGGCCGCCGTGTCCGCCTACCGCCTGGTGATGCGCGGCCTGGACCGCAGCTCGCTGGAGGTGACCGGCTTCCTGCAACGCGGGTCGCTGCCGCTCAGCCTGGGCCTGGTGCTGCTGGTCTTCATCGCCATGGCCGCCAATGGGCTGCTGGGCACCCACCTGCCGTCGAATGTCCGGATCTTCGACGAGCCGGCCCAGCTCTCGGTGGCGGTGGTGGCCATGCTGGCCGCCATCGGCGCCGTCCGTTCCCGGCGACGCCTGCGCGCCGTCGTGCTGGTCAGCGTCACCGGCTATGCGTGTGCGCTGGCCTTCCTGCTCCATGGCGCGCCCGATCTGGCGCTGACCCAGATCCTGGCCGAGACGGTGTCCATCGTGGTCTTCGTGCTGGTGCTGCGTCGCTTCACCGGCCACTTCAACGAGGACCCGTCGCGCACCGAACGAATGGTCCGGATCCTGCTGGGCACCCTGTCCGGGCTCCTGGTCACCGGCATCACGCTGGCCGCGGCGGCGGCCCGCACCTCGGACCCTGCGGCCGTGGGCTGGCCCAAGGGGGCCACCGGTTTCGGCGGGGGCAGCAACATCGTCAATGTCGCGCTGGTGGACATCCGGGCCTGGGACACTATGGGCGAGATCTCGGTGGTGCTGGTGGCGGCCACGGGCATCGCCAGCCTGGTCTTCCGCAAGCGTCACCGGGTGGAGGCCAATCGCCGTCGGCTGGAGGACATGCGGGCCGGCCGGGGCGTCGGGCGGGGAGCCCCGTCGGCCAGCGGATCCTCCTGGCTGGTCACCGTGCACTCCTTCGACGACGAACGCAGCTCCCTGATCCTGGCCGTGGTCACCCGGCTGGTCTTCCACACCATCCTGCTGTGGTCGGTCTACCTGCTGTTCACCGGCCACAATGCCCCCGGCGGTGGCTTCGCGGCCGGGATCGTCGCCGGGCTGGCGCTGGTGGTGCGCTACCTGGCCGGTGGCGCGGAGGAATTGCGCGTCACCCTGCCGGTGATGCCCGGTGCGCTGCTGGGCAGCGGCCTGTTCCTGTCCGCGGGCTTCGGGCTGGTCTCCATGCTGGCCGGCGGCGACGTGCTGCAGAGCTGGACCTTTGATGCCCACCTACCGCTGCTGGGTGACCTGCACCTGGTCACGTCGGTCTTCTTCGACATCGGCGTCTACCTGGTGGTGATCGGGCTGGTGCTGGACATCCTGCGCAGCCTGGGTTCCGGTCTCGACGACCAGATTGCGGAGGCCAAGCGATGAGCCCCAACCTGACCCTCGCCGTCCTGGCCGGTGTGTTGTTCGGCACCGGCATCTCCCTGCTGCTCTCCCGCAGCCTCACCCGGGCCCTGCTGGGGGTGCTGCTGGTGAGCAATGGGGTCAACGTCGCCTTCCTGGTGGCCTCCGGCCCGCCCGGCAAGCCACCGATCGTGGACAAGGCCGAGGCCGCCGCCACGGTGATCGGGGGCGACGGGATCAGTGACCCGCTGCCCCAGGCCATGACCCTGACCGCGATCGTGATCACCCTGGCCGTGACGGGATTCGTGTTGGCCCTGGCCCACCGGCAGTGGCAGCTGGCCGGCGCCGACGACGTCGAGGACGACGCCGAGGACGCACGCATCCAGGAGCTGGCCCACAGCAATGACCTGGCCGGCTCCGACTACACCGACACGGCGGACCCGCATGCGCTGGCCGACGACGAGGAGGATGCCCCGCCGCCGGATCCCGTCGGCCAGGCCGACCACGAGCAGATCGTCCCCGAGGAGCTGGACCCGGACCCCGCTGGCGAAGAGTCCCCTGGGGCCGAGCCCGTCGAAGCCACGCATTCCGCGGAGGCCGAGCCGGCCGGGGCCACTCCCGATTCCACGGTGGCCGAGCCCGTCGACGCCCCTTCCGCTGACCCTGCCCCGGACCGGGAGGTGCCCCGATGAACTTCACCAGCGCAGACCTGGTGCCCTTGCCCGTCGTGCTGCCCCTGATCGGTGCCGGGCTGACTGTCGTCGCCGGGCGACGCACCCACCTGCAGCGCGGGATCACCTTCCTGGTGCTGGGCGCCGTGGTGGTGGTGGGCGCGCTGCTGCTGGGGATTGCCAGCAGCGGTGAGCGGCTGGCGGTCGGCGTGGGCGGGTGGAGCCCGGTGGACGGGATCGTGCTGGTGGTTGACCGGCTGAGCGCCCTGATGCTGCTGGTCTCCTCCCTGGTCACCTTCGGCGTGATGCTCTATGCCATCGGCGAGGGCCGGGCCTCCGACGACGTCGACGACGGGGGAGCGCCGCTGCCGATCTTCCACCCGACCCTGCTGGTGCTCTCGGCGGGGGTGTCCACCACCTTCCTGTCGGGCGACCTGTTCCACATCTACGTCGGCTTCGAGATGCTGCTGTTCGCCAGCTTCGTGCTGCTCACTCTGGGCGCGACGGAATCCCGGGTGCGGGCGGGCGCCAACTATGTGGTGGTCAACCTGCTGAGCTCGCTGATCTTCCTGCTGGCCATCGCGTTGATCTACGGCGCCACCGGCACCGTGGACCTGGCCCAGCTGGCCGGCCGGCTGGACGTGCTCAACCCCGACGTCGCGCACCTGCTGCAAGGCATCCTGCTGGTGGGATTCTGCATCAAGGCCGCCGTCTTCCCGATGTCCGGCTGGCTGCCCGACTCCTACCCGACGGCCCCGGCCCCGGTCACCGCCGTCTTCGCCGGGCTGCTCACCAAGGTGGGCGTCTACGCGCTGATCCGCACGCAGACCCTGCTGTTCGGCGACGACGGCTACAACCAGCTGTTGCTGTGGGCGGCGCTGCTCACCATGCTGGTGGGCATCCTGGGGGCCGTGGCGCAGGACGACATCAAGCGTCTGCTCTCCTTCACCCTGGTCAGCCACATCGGCTACCTGGTCTACGGCGTGGCCCTGGGCAACCAGCTGGGGTTGTCCGCGGCCATCTTCTACGCCGCGCACCACATCACCATCCAGACCTGCCTCTTCCTGGTGACCGGGCTGATCGAGCACCGCGGCGGCAGCACCTCCCTGACCCATCTGGGCGGATTCCTGCGGATGACACCCGGGTTGGCCCTGCTCTTCTTCATTCCCGCGCTCAACCTGGCCGGTATCCCGCCGCTGTCGGGCTTCCTGGGCAAGGTGGGGTTGTTGCGGGCCGGCGCCGAGGCCGGCACCGGCCTGGCCTACCTGCTGATCGGCGGTTCGCTGGTGACCAGCCTGCTGACCCTGTATGCCATCAGCCGGGTCTGGGGCCGGGCCTTCTGGCGGGCGCCACGGGCCGCCGACGTGGACGACGACGGGGAGCTGTTCGACGTCACCGGTGAGGAGGCGGAGCGGCTGGTGGCCAGCCGTCCGCTGGGCCGCGGGGTGCTGTGGCCCACCTGGGGTCTGGTGGCCATCTCCTGCCTGTTCACCGTCGTGGCCGGCCCGCTGTTCGGCTATACCGACGACACCGCCGCCCAGCTGGCCGACCGCGCGGGCTATGTCACCGACGTGCTGGGGGTTGGTGGCCGATGATCCGACGTCTGCGACCCCTGCCGGTGCTGGGCCTGACCGCCGTCTGGCTGATGCTGATGGGCCAGTTCACCTGGGCCAATCTGGTCTTCGGGCTGGTGGTGGCCGCCGCCATCCTGTGGACCTTCCCGATGCCGCCGATCATCTCCACCATCCGGGTGCGGCCCGTCGCGCTGCTGGTGCTGGTGGGACGCTTCCTGGCCGACCTGCTGCGAGCCAGCGGCTATGTGGCGTGGTTGGCGCTGCGCCCCCGTCCCATCAGCGCCGGATCCCTGGTGGATGTCCGCCTGCGGCTGGACGACGACCTGCGCCGCACCCTGGTGGCCGAGCTCACCTCGCTGGTGCCCGGCACCGTGGTGATCGACCTGGACCAGGGCACCGGCGTGCTCACCCTGCACGTCCTGGATGTCACCGATCCGGAGCTGCTGGCCGCCGAACGGGACCGGGTCCGGGCCCTGGAGGACCGGGTGGAGGCCGCGATCTGCGTCGCGGTGCGGCCCAGCGGCCAAGGCGCCACCGAGGCCCGGCTGGTGCACACCATGCAGGACCCCGACGAGCCGCGCGAGGAGCAGCCATGAACTGGATCTACTGGGCCAGCGGGATCATGCTCACGGTGGCGGCCTTGCTGGCATTGGTGCGGATGGTGGTGGGCCCCACGGTGCTGAACCGGGCCCTGGCCAATGACGTGCTGGTGGCGGTGATCGTCTGCGTGCTGGGCCTGGAGGCCGTGATCACCGATGACACGTCCACCCTGCCGATCCTGATCACCGTCTCCCTGCTGGGCTTCGTCTCCACCGTGGCGATCTCCCGGTTCGTGGCTCGCGACGTGGACGAGGTGCCGTGATGGCTGCCGTGCTTGATGCCGTGGCGGCGCTGCTGCTGCTGACCGGTTCCCTGCTCTGCCTGTGCGCCGCCGTCGGGCTGATCCGTTTCCCGGACCTGCTGAGCCGGATGCACGCCGCAACCAAGCCCCAGGTGCTGGGGGTGGTGCTGGTGATGCTCGGGGTTGGTCTGGGGCTGCGTTCCGGCCTCGACGTGGGGATGCTGGTGCTGGTGGCCATCTTCCAGCTGCTCACCACACCCGTCGCCTCCCACATGATGAGCCGGGCGGCCCTGCGCACCGGCCAGGGTGGCCGTCCCGAAGACCACCGTCGGGAGACCGGGGACAACCCCGGCCTCTGAGGTCGGGGGCGGGCCACTCTCCCGCGGGGAGGCCGAGTTGGTCACCGGCGGCCGATCACCGCTTGTCACCACCGGAGGCCCGGATGCGTTGGTGACCACGGTGCCGGGCCTGTCGGGGTCTTCCATTCCGAGGGGCCCGCCAAAGTTGGCGGACTTTTCGGGATTTGAACGAGCCCAATCGGTTTCTGTGTCCACCAGGCTGCCAATTGTGGCGGCAGGTGCTCGCCCCGGGGTGGCGGGTGGCGCCTGACCGGGCCGTTGGTTCGTGCTGACCAGGGCCTGGCTCCCGGGGCTGGCAGCCGGGTTCAGGCGGCCTGGGCCTGCCTGGTGCTCGCGATCACGGGCAGGTGGTCTTCGCCCACGACGGGCTCGGGCTGGGCGGTCTGGGTGGCCGGGGAATCGATGGCGGGGACGAGGTCCCGGCGTCGCTGCAGCCAGGCGGTGGTCAGCACGAAGGGCGCCAGGATGAAGGGCACGGCCGCGAACACGGCCGCGGTAACGACGAGGAGCAGGACAAGGCCGAGGATGGTGGACATGGCACCAGATTCGGTCACTCGCCAAGGGATTCTCCAGCCAGCCCCGGAGTTGTTCAGGTGATCAGAAGCCACTTCAGGAAGTCTTGAGTTGAAGATAACCCGGTGTTCACCCGGGTCCCCTTCAGGCCCGTGTCGCACGGGCTGCGCGGTGGTATCCGATGGGGGCTGGAACCTGCCCTATTTGACATCTGGACGGAGTTCTACTTGACACCTGGACGGAGATCTACTTGGCATCTGGACGAGCCGGAGCGCCACGGCAGCTCGGTGCAGTCCGGCGAACCAGCGGGAGCTCAGGCCTGGAACCGGGCGTGCACCGTGGCGCTGAGCACCATCAGGTCTGGCGCCACCTCGACGGGTTCCGACCTGGCCAGCGCGAACCGGGCGGCGCCGTCGGCTGCCTGACCAGCATCGGGACCGGCCAGCAGCCCCGGGTCGGCCAGCTCGGTCAACGTCGGATCCCCGGCGCCGACGGCGGCGGCCATCACCCGGGCGCGGCGACGCGCGTCGGCGATGGCCTCGGTGAGCACCTCGTCCTGGTAGCGGGTGCGGGTGGCTTCGGTGAGGTCCCAGGCGACGTGGCCAAGCTGGATGTCGTCGGACTCACCCCACCGGGAGGTGAAGTCACTCAGGGCGGTGGCGTCGCGGAAGGTGATCCGGACCGCGACGTCGGCCCGGTGCTGCATGCCGGTCTGGTTGCCCTGCGCGTCGGTGACCTCGAGGGTCCAGACCTGCGGCGGGTTCACCACGTGGCGCTCCACCGGCGCGGGCTGCAGGTTCTCCAGCCGCTTCACCTCGCGGAGCAGCTCGCCGGTGCGGTGCTCGACGCGACGCAGGGCGTCGGCCCGTTCGGGTTCATTGGCCAGCACCTCCAGATGCAGGGTGGCCAGCTCGGCCGGCAGCTCGATCCGGTGGTGCCCGGCTACGGTGATGATCATGCGGTCAGCCTACGCAGTGAGTCTGGCGCGGGCAGGTCAGGCGGCCAGCACGCGGGCGTCGGTGGGGTGCACGGCGGGCAGGTCGTGCACGGAGGTGCGACGCAGCTCGGCCCCTGCGGCGCGACGGGTGCGATTGCCGCCCAGACGGTCAACCACGGCCATCGCCAGCACCAGCGGCGCCATCAGCACGGGCACCAGGAACCAGATCAGAACCAGTACGGCAACCGCTGCGGCCATTCCCAGGAAAGTCATCATGACCACAGTCTTTCTGTGAAGCGGCTGTGTGCACATCGGCTGGATGGTTGGTTCTGCTTGCCACTCGCGGGGGAAGGGGGCCGGGCCGGATCATCCCGCAGTCGTAGGGGACATGACCCAAGGGTGTGCTGCGGGGTGGGGCAGCAATGGTCGACCACTGGCTGGGAGCCCGGGAAAACTGTCGGGGGCAGCACCTAGTCTTGCCCCATGCCAGCACTCCGTTCCCGCACCACCACCCACGGCCGCAACATGGCCGGCGCCCGCGCCCTGTGGCGCGCCACCGGCATGACCAATGAGGACTTCGGCAAGCCGATCGTCGCCATCGCGAACTCCTTCACCCAGTTCGTGCCCGGCCACGTGCACCTCAAGGACATGGGCCAGCTGGTGGCCGGTGCGGTCGCCGAGGCGGGCGGCATCGGCCGGGAGTTCAACACCATCGCCGTCGACGACGGGATCGCGATGGGCCATTCCGGCATGCTCTACAGCCTGCCCAGTCGCGAGGTGATCGCCGACAGCGTCGAGTACATGGTCAACGCGCACCAGGCCGACGCCTTGGTCTGCATCTCCAACTGCGACAAGATCACCCCCGGCATGCTGCTGGCCGCGCTGCGGCTCAACATCCCCGCCGTCTTCGTCTCCGGTGGCCCGATGGAGGCCGGCAAGGCCACCATCAAGGACGACGGCACCGTCACCCGGCTGGACCTGATCGACGCCATGATCAAGTCCGTCGACGACACCGTCTCCGACGCGGAGATCGGCACCATCGAGGAGAATGCCTGCCCCACCTGCGGATCCTGCTCCGGCATGTTCACCGCCAATTCGATGAACTGCCTGACCGAGGCGCTGGGGCTGTCCCTGCCCGGCAACGGCTCGACGCTGGCCACCGCCGCTGCCCGCAAGGAGCTCTTCCTGGAGGCCGGTCGGCTCGTCGTGGACCTCTGCAAGACCTATTACGAGGGCGACGACGACTCCGTGCTCCCGCGCAGCATTGCCACCAGGCCCGCCTTCGCCAATGCGATGCGGCTGGACATCGCGATGGGCGGCTCCACCAACACGATCCTGCACCTGCTGGCGGCGGCGCAGGAGGCCGGCGTCGACTTCGACCAGGACGACATCGACGCCCTGAGCCGCGTCACCCCGTGCCTGGTCAAGGTGGCGCCCAACACCAACAAGTTCTACATGGAGGACGTGCACCGGGCCGGCGGCATCCCCGCCATCCTGGGCGAGCTGCGTCGGGGTGGCATGTTCGACGACGGGGTGCGGGCCGTGCACTCCGCCAGCGTCGACGAGTGGCTGGGGGACTGGGACATCCGTTCCGGCCAGGCCACCGAGAAGGCGCTGGAGCTCTTCCACGCGGCGCCCGGGGGAGTGCGCACCACCGAGGCCTTCAGCTCCACCAATCGCTGGGAGTCGCTGGACACCGATGCCGAGAATGGCTGCATCCACTCCGTCGAGCACGCCTACACCACCGAGGGTGGCCTGGCGGTGCTCAAGGGCAACCTGGCGCCCGACGGCTGCATCGTGAAGACCGCGGGCGTGCCCGAGCACCAGTGGCAGTTCAGCGGCCCCGCAAAGGTGGCCGAATCCCAGGAGCAGGCCGTCGAGATGATCCTGGGCGGCAAGATCGTCGAGGGCGACGTGGTGGTGGTGCGCTATGAGGGCCCCAAGGGTGGCCCCGGCATGCAGGAGATGCTCTACCCCACCAGTTACCTGAAGGGTGTGGGGCTGGGCCCCAAGTGCGCGCTGATCACCGACGGCCGGTTCTCCGGCGGCTCCTCGGGCCTGAGCGTCGGGCACGTCTCCCCGGAGGCGGCCTCCGGCGGCCCGATCGGCCTGGTTCGCGACGGGGACATCATCACCTTCGACATCCCCAACCGCAGCGTCTCGGTGGACCTGTCCGACGCGGAGCTGGCCTCGCGTCGCCAGGAGCAGGACCAGGCCGGGTGGCAGCCGGTGGACCGGGACCGCCCGGTCTCCGCGGCGCTCAAGATCTTCGCGAGGTTTGCCCAGTCCGCGGACAAGGGAGCCGCCCGGACGGTGGATTGAGGGCTGGGTGGGGGAGCATGCGGTTCGCCGTCGGGGCGGCAGCCTCTGGCGCTTCGTCTCGTCGACGCTCGCTCGCTCGCGTATCCTCGCGGAACCGCGCTGCGAGGCTCCGGACCCGAAGACGAACATCCCACCACCCTCCCCGAGCGTGTCGAGGGCGTTGACACCCGGGAGTCGGGAGGGGCCTAGACAGACTCGCAGCTGATGGGAATGGCTTGCCGTCGGGCCGGCCATGACGGTGAGGCTGCCGGTCTGCCGGCCAGCCGACTACATCACTCGGAGATGGAGAAGGGGCCTCGTGCATCTGCGCACGAGGCCCCTTCGTGTCCGGCCAGGCAGTGGTGACGGATCCGGCCGATGCGCCCACGCCCTGGATCCCACCAGCCACTCGTCACCCCGCTGGTGCGCAGCGCCCCCGGCCCAGCTGTCGCCGGGGGCCACTGCGAATGGATCGTCGGATCGTGGACCATCCCGGGCCCCTTCCCCGGGGCCCGTTCCTCCATTCTTGCGCGTCGGGGGACGCGACACGCAAGCCGGGAGGTGAACAACGGGGGAGGAATTTTGCCGTCCACCACGGGGTCCACAAGCGCCCCGGCGTTTCCCACAGAACGACGGCCGCCGTCCACAGAGCCTGTGGACAACGGCCGTCGTCGGGAACTGCAGGGAGGCCTCAGAGCCGGTCGAAGGCGCTGCGTCCGGCCACCAGGGTGACGCAGACCAGGATCAGGCCGGCCGCGGCGCAGTGCCCCGCCGCCCACCACATGTCGACGCCCTTCTGCGCCATCACCTGGCCGAGCACGAACTCCAGCGCGAACAGCCCCACCAAGGTGGCCAGCACCGGGCGCAGGGTGGGCTGGTGCCAGCCCTTGCGGGCCAGCAGGAAGAGGGCCACGGCCAGGCCGGCAGCAAAGACCAGCCGGAAGACCTGCAGCCCGACGGCCACGTCCTGGCTGACGATCCGCCACATCGGCCAGCCCACGACGGCGGTGAAGGAACCCTTGCCAGCCACGACGACGCCCAGCAGGTGCAGCACCACCACGCCGGCCATGCAGCCGGTGGCCCAGCGGGACAGCGGGGTCCAGTGCCAGCGCGGGGTGCCGCGGTTGACCGACAGGGTGACCAGGGTGGTGGCCATCAACACCGTGAGGGCACCGAACAGGTCCAAGGTGGCCTGCGCCTTGGAGATGCCGCCGTTGAGCACCACCATCCGTCCGAAGACGGCGGACAGGATGGCGCCCACCACGGCGGCCCAGGGCAGGATCCGCACCATCGGACGGGCCCGGCGCAGCCAGATGCTGGTCACGGCGGCGCCCAGCAGCACGAAGCCGGTGCTGGCGGCGATGATCCGGTGGCCGAACTCGATGATGTCGTGCACCTCGGCCTCGGGGCCGAAGTGGCCCGGGTAGCAGCCGGGCCAGGTGGGGCAGGCGAAGCCGGACCCGGTGGCGGAGTTGATGCTGCCGGTGATCACGGTCGCGATGCCGAAGATGGCCGCCAGCCGCATGATCAGCCGTACGGAGGGGCTCGTCGCGCTCGCTGCTGCGTCGCCGCGGGCGGCCAGGGTCGCTGGGGAAGTCGCTGTGCTGGACATCATTTTCCTGTTTCGCTTGGGAGTACTCCCTCAGCCTATGAAGTGGCTCTTTCGCGGCCGACGGCGGGGTCGGTTTGATCGTTCATCAGCTCGCGCTGGCTAGTCTGGGCGCATGGCACACACCGAGATTCCCAGCATGCCCGGCCTCCGGGTGGACTCCCACCGGGTCGCCGTCGTCACCGGAGCCTCGTCCGGGATTGGCCGGGCCACCGCTGTGGAGTTGGCCAAGGCTGGCTTCGACGTCTGGGCCGGTGCCCGCCGGGCCCAGACAATGGCCAGCCTGGGGGAACACGGGATCAAGGTGCTGCCGCTGGATGTCACCGACGATGCCTCGATGCGTCTATTCGTCGACGCCGTGCTGGCCGGGGCCGGGCGGATCGACGTGCTGGTGAACAATGCCGGGATCGGTGGCTATGGCGCGGTGGAGGACCTGCCGTTGAGCGCCGGCCGGGAACAGTTCGAGGTGAACCTGTTTGGTCTGGCCCGGATGATCCAACTGGTGCTGCCCGGCATGCGGGAGCGCGAGTCCGGCCGGATCATCAACATCTCCTCGATGGGCGCCAAGATCTACGAACCCTTCGCGGCCTGGTACCACGCGTCGAAGTACGCGGTGGAGGGCTTCAGCGACTCCCTGCGGCTGGAGCTCAAGCCCTTCGGAATCGACGTGTGCATGGTGGAGCCCGGCCTGGTGCAGAGCGAATGGAATGCCAAGGCCCGCAAGAACCTGGTCTCGGTGAGCAAGGGCGGGGCCTATGAGAAGGGCGCCAAGCGGATGGCCCGGATGCTCGCGCTGGCGGACCGGAGGTCCGTCGGCTCCAACCCCAAGCTGGTGGCCGACGTGGTGGTGGCCGCCGCCATGGCCACCCACCCGCGCACCCGCTATGCCGTGGGCGCGGGCGCCAAGGTGGCGGTCACGGCCCGACGGGTGCTCCCGGACCGCGCCATGGACGCGGTGCTCGGCCGCCTCGGCTGACGCTTCAGCTCAGCAGCGTCGCCGAGTCCACCACCGTGATCTGCGGGGCGTAGAGCCCCATCACCTGCAGCGCCGCGGCGTGGTTCTCGTCGGAGGAGCCGGCGCAGGCGTCGGAGACCACCGTGACGGTGCAACCGGCGTCCGCGGCGGCCAGGGCGGTGGAGATCACGCAACAATCGGTGGCCACCCCCGCCAGCACCAGGTGCGGATGCTCGCCGGTGATGGCCGCCAACTCCGGCCCCCACTTGCCAAACGTGGAGACATCGACGGGTGGTCTCCGGGTCAGTCCGGCGGCGGTCTCCACCAATTCGAAGTACGGGTCGTCATCCGGCCGGTCGGCGAACTGCCACTGCTGGAAGTACGCCCCCCAGGACCCCTCCCGGTTGTGCCCGGGAAGCCACCGGGTCAGCACCACCCGCTCACCGCAGTGCGCGGCCAGCCGGGCCACCACCGGGGCGGTCTGGGCGAAACGCGGGGCGCACCACTGGCTGGCCGGGTCGGCGAAGATCCGTTGGTGGTCGATCACCACCAGCCAGGCGTCGTTGGGGATGCTCATCGTTCCTCCTGCCGCTTCACGGCGCCGGAGTTGAGCGCCAGGTAGCCCAGGAAGCCGATCAGCAGGGCGATGATGACGCCCAGGTTGGCCCAGGGCCAGGTGCCCTCCCAGCCGTCGGGCCCGTGGTGGCCAAGCTTCAGCGGCTCCAGCAGATAGCCCTGCCAGTTGTTGTAGGTGGCGTCGGAGAACTGGTTGATCACCAGCCCCCAGCCGATCACCGAGGCCACCACCATCAGCGCGATCGAGGGCCAGTTGACCGCGCCGTAGCGGCCGCGACGGTCGAACAGCGCCACTTCGTCGTAGGGGCGCTTGCGGGCCAGGATGTCGGCACACATGATCCCGGCCCAGGCGGCAAGCGGCACGCCCAGCGTGACCAGGAAGCTCTGGAAGGGGGCCAGGAAGCTGGTGGCGAAGAAGACCACGTAGATGGTGCCCAGCGTGAGGATGATCCCGTCGACGGCGGCCGCTGCCGGGCGGGGGATGGTGATCCCCAGGCTCAGCAGTGTGAGCCCCGAGGAGTAGATGCCCAGCACCGCGCCGGAGATTAGGGTGAGCACCGCTACCACCAGGAAGGGCAGCAGGATCCAGGTGGGCAGGATTCCCGCCAGCGCACCGATCGGGTCCATGGGGATGGCCGCCGCCAGCTTCTCGTCGGAACCGGCCAGCAACAGGCCGAAGACCACCAGCAGCAGGGGAGCGACCGAACCACCGAAGGTGTTCCAGAAGACGATCGCGCCATTGCTGGCGTCGCGACGCTGGTAACGGGACCAGTCGGCGGCAATGTTGATCCAGCCCAGACCGAAGCCGGTCATCACCATCACCAGCGCGCCGATGCAACTGGCCACCGATCCGGCCGGCAGGGCGCTCACGGCCGACCAGTTGATGTGGCTCACGGTCATTGCCATGAAGACCAGCGTGAAGGCGCCGGTCACCCAGGTCAGGATGGACTGCACCTTCATGATGGTGTGGTAGCCCAGCACGGAGCAGACCACGATGATGGCGGCAATCACCACGCACGCGATGATCTTGGTGGCCGTCCCGGTGCTCCACCCCAGCCGGGTGAAGACCGTCGCGGTGGCCAGGGTGGCGGTGATGGTCAGCGAGGTCTCCCAGCCGATCGACGTCAGCCAGCTGATCAGCCCCGGCACCTTCTGCCCGTCGACGCCGAAGGACGCCCGGGAGAGCACCATGGTGGGCACCGAACCGCGCTTGCCGCTGATCGCGATCACCCCGCACAGGGCGAAGCTGAGCACGATGCCCAGGATGGCCACCACGGTGGCCTGCCAGAAGGAGATCTGGAAACCGAACAGGTAGGAGCCATAGGTCAGGCCGAAGACGCTCACATTGGCGGCGAACCACGGCCAGAACAGGTCATGCGGGCGGGCCGTGCGTTCGGAATCCGGCACGACGTCGATGCCCTGCATCTCGATCAGTCGGGAGGAGGTGGCCTCGGCCACCGGCGGTGTGCTCGACATGGGCCACATCATTCCACCGGGGTCCGACAATTTCCGGGAGGCACGGTCCCCGAACAGGCCCAGGGGTCTCGCAGAACAGGAAATGACCCGCGGGGTTCACCCGCATGTTGCCCAACACCCCTAGTCTGCCCCTCATGCGTACCCCACGAATCAGCACCCCACGGCTGGCCAGCCTTGCCCTGGCCGCGACGCTGGTGGCCGGCCTCGCCGTCGCCACCGTCCCCGGCCATGCAGCCCCGCTGCCGGTCGCCAAGCAGGCCGCCAAGAAGAAGGGCACGGACCCCGACGTCCGCTTCGCCACCTTCAACGCCTCCCTGAACCGGGCCAAGCAGGGGCAGCTGGTCGCCGACCTGTCCACCCCGGACAATGCCCAGGCCCGCACCGTCGCCGAGATCATCCAGCGCGCCAATCCGGACGTCGTGCTGGTCAACGAGTTCGACTACGTGGCGGGCGGCCGGGCGGCCGAGCTCTTCCGGGACAACTACCTGGCCGTCGGCCAGAACGGTGCCGGCCCGGTGCACTACCCCTACTACTACGTCGCCCCGGTCAACACCGGTGTGCCGTCGGGCCATGACCTCAACAACGACGGCACGGTCGGCGGCCCCGACGATGCCTGGGGCTTCGGGGCCTTCCCCGGGCAGTACGGCATGGTGGTCTACTCCAAGTACCCCATCGACCAGCGCCAGGTGCGCACCTTCCAGAACTTCCGCTGGCGTGACATGCCCGGTGCGCTGCTGCCCGACGACCCGGCCACCGGCGCCAAGGGTGCCTTCTACTCCTCGGAGGAGCTGGCCGCCTTCCCGCTGAGCAGCAAGTCCCACTGGGACCTGCCGATCATGATCGGCCGCAAGCGGGTCCACCTGCTGGCCTCGCACCCCACTCCGCCGGTCTTCGACGGCCCGGAGGACCGCAATGGCCGACGCAACCACGACGAGATCCGGCTCTGGGCGGACTACATCACCGGCGGCAAGCAGGCGGCCTACCTGTACGACGACCAGGGCCGCCGCGGCGGGCTGAAGCGCGGCGAACGGTTCGTCATTGCCGGGGACCAGAACTCGGATCCGGTCGACGGGGACTCGCTGCCCGGCTCGATCGCCCAGCTGCTGGACCACCCGCGGGTGAACACGTCGGTCACCCCGGCCAGCGAGGGCGGCCCGGAGGCGGCCCGGCTGCAGGGGCAGGCCAATGCCACCCACACGGGTGATCCGCGCTTCGACACCGCGGACTTCGGGGATGCCGTCGGCAGCTCCGGCAACATCCGGGCCGACTATGTGCTGCCCAGCCGCAACCTGCCGATCCTGGGCGCCGCGGTCTTCTGGCCCACCCAGGCCGACCCGCTGTACCGGCTCACCGGCAGCTATCCCTTCCCGTCCAGCGACCACCGGCTGGTCTGGGTGGACGTGAAGCTGCCGCACCCCTCCCCGCGCTGAGCCACGTTCCGAAGTCCTCGACCGGGCTCGGGCGCCGTGGTCACGCAACCACGGTGCCCGAGTCCGCAGCCGCGGTGCTCGAGCCTGTCGAGGGCGTCGGGGCGCTGTGACTAGGCCTGTCGGGTCACCGGCGGCTCGGCGGACCAGGGGAAGACGATCCACTTGTCCGTCTTCGCCCACGCGTACTCGGGATGGATCACGGTGGTCGGCTTCTCATAGATCACCGCGCTGCGCACGTCGGCGTCGAACTCCCGCAGCAGCTTGACGACGAGTTCCAGGGTGCGCCCGGAATCCACCACGTCGTCCACCACCAGCAGCCGCTTTCCCTTGATGGACTCGGTGTCCAGCAGGGGAGCGAGCAGCACCGGGTCCGGCAGGGTCTCGTGCACGTCGGTGTAGAACTCGACGTTGATGGCATCGGTCAGCTTGGTGCCCAGGGCATAGGTCATGGCGCCGCCTGGCAGCATCCCACCACGAGCCACCGCGATCACGATCTCGGGGTCGAAGCCGGAATCCACCACCTGTTGGGCGAGCTCCCGGGTGGCATCCCCGAAGCCCTGCCAGGTGAGTACTTCCTTGTCGACGAGTGCGCTGGAATCGGCGTGATAGGCAGTCATGCGGGAAGCCTACTGGCCGCGGTTGGCCGGCTCCTGGTCGGGGAAGGTGAGCTGCATGAACAGGGCGTCCAACCAGCGGTCGAACTTGCGGCCCACCTGGCGCAGCCGGCCCACCTCCTCGAAGCCCAGCTTCTGGTGGAAGGCCACCGACGCCTCGTTGTCCGCGTCCAGCACCCCCACCATCACGTGCACCCCGTCGCCACGCGCCCGGTCGATCAACGCCAGCATCAACATCCGGCCGACGCCCAGCGCCCGCGCGCCGTCGGCCACGTAGACGCTGTGCTCCACGGTCCGGTCATAACCGGCCTTGTCCCGGAACCGGCCGTAGCAGGCATAGCCCACCACCCGGCCGTCGTCCTCGGCCACCAGCACGGGCTGGTTCAGGTTCCACCGGTGGTGCAGCCAGTCGCGACGCTCCTCGACGGTCACCGGCTCCAGGTCATAGCTGGCGGTGGTGCCCACTCCGGCGTCGTTGTAGATCTGGGTGATGGCCGCAAGATCCGCTTCGCTGGCCGGTCTGATCCGCATGCCCACCACCCTAGTGCCCGGTAGCCTTCCGCCATGACCTCGCCCTCCCGCTCCCAGCGTCTGGAGCAGCTTGACTACAACCCCGCCCACACCCGGCTGCTGGTGGGCTCGGGGATCGGCTGGGCGCTGGACGCCATGGACGTCGGCCTGATCAGCTTTGTGATGGCCGCGCTGACCGTGCAGTGGAAGCTCAGCCTGCACCAGACCAGTTGGCTGGGGTCGATCGGCTTCGTGGGGATGGCGCTGGGTGCCAGCCTGGGTGGGTTGCTGGCCGACCGGATTGGCCGACGCCAGGTCTTTGCCGCCACCCTGCTGGTCTACGGCCTGGCGACGGCCGCCTCCGCGCTGGTCACCGGGATTGCCGCGCTGATGGTGTTGCGCTTCATCGTCGGTCTGGGGCTGGGCGCGGAGCTGCCCGTGGCCTCCACCCTGGTCAGTGAGTTTGCCCCGGCCAGGATCCGCGGCCGCCTGGTGGTGGCGCTGGAGGCCTTCTGGGCGGTGGGCTGGATGATGGCCGCCCTGCTGGGCTACCTGGTGATCCCGCACAGCCACAATGGCTGGCGCTATGCCCTGGCCGTGGGCATCGTGCCCACGGTCTACGCCGCGGTGATCCGACGTCATCTGCCGGAGAGCGTGCGTTTCCTGGAGTCCAAGGGGCGCGACGCAGAGGCCGAGGCCGCGGTCCGTGGTTTTGAGGAGGCCGCCCGGCCCGGCTCCGCGGCCACCGCGCCGTCCGTGCCGGTGGTGGAGGACCTGGCGGAGCCCACCGTGCGGCAGAACATCTGGTCCCGACGGCTGCGGGGCCGCACCGCCGCCCTGTGGGTCATCTGGTTCGGCATCAACCTGAGCTACTACGGGGCCTTCATCTGGATCCCGTCGCTGCTGGTCAAGCAGGGCTTCTCCATGGTGAAGTCGTTTGAGTTCACCCTGATCATGACGCTGGCGCAGCTGCCCGGCTATGCCCTGGCGGCGTGGCTGATCGAGGTCTGGGGACGACGCGCCACCCTGGCCAGCTTCCTGTTCGGCTCGGCCCTGGCGGCCCTGGCCTATGGTCACGCCGGCAGCCATGCCGAGATCCTGGCCGCCGGTTGTGCCCTGAGCTTCGCCAACCTGGGTGCCTGGGGCGCGCTGTACGCGATTGGCCCGGAGATCTACCCGACGTCGATCCGCGGAACGGGAACCGGCGCGGCCGCCGCCTTCGGCCGGATCGCCTCGATCGCCGCGCCGCTGCTGGTGCCGGTGCTGATTGCCCGGGGCGGGAATGGGCTGGCCTTCACGGTCTTTTCGGCGGCCTTCGCGGTGGCGGCGCTGGCCTGTTTCGCGCTGCCCGAGGCCCGAAACCGCAGCCTGGGCCGGGTCTGACTGCCCCTCAGTCCCGATCCCGCACGCTCCCCGGCTCCGTAGCCCGGGGTATCCCAGCTCAAGCCAGGTGCGGAAGGGTGGGGAGGAACCGGGGGCGTGGTCCAACGGAAGGCCGGTGCCCAAGATGAATCCCGGCTGACAACTGGGCGACAACCCGCCCGGCCGCCCCGCAAGCGGGGCAGAGTGGGCTCATGGGACACATGACAGTGACGTTTCTGGGCGGCGCCGGCACCGTGACCGGCTCGAAGCACCTGGTGACCATCGGAGATCGACGGGTGCTGGTGGACGCGGGCCTCTTCCAAGGAGAGAAGAAGTGGCGGGAGCAGAACTGGGCCAAGTTCCCGGTTGATCCGGGCAGCATCTCGGACCTGGTGCTGACCCACGCCCACCTGGACCACTGCGGCTACCTCCCGGCGCTGGTCAAGAACGGGTTCACCGGCACCATCTGGGCCACCCCGGAGACCATCGACCTGGCCGAGATCGTGCTGATGGACTCGGCCCACCTGCAGGAGCAGGACGCCAAGGATGCCGCTGAGGGCGGCTGGTCCAAGCACAATCCGCCGCTGGCGCTGTACACCCAGGACGACGTGCAGCAGACCATGCGCCTGTTCCGGCCGATGGACTTCGACGTCGACACCGATCTGCGCGACGGCCTGGTGGGCCGCTTCACCCGCGCCGGGCACATCCTGGGCTCCGCCTGCCTGAACCTCACCCACAACGGCCGCAGCGTGCTGTTCAGCGGTGACCTGGGCCGGCACGACCACCCGGTGCTCAAGCCGCGGGGCATCCCGCAGGGCGCCGACTACGTGCTGATGGAGTCCACCTATGGTGACCGGGAGCACCCGGAACCGGAGGGCCTGCCGCACGAGCTGTTCGCCGAGACCATTCGCAAGACCGTCGCCCGGGGTGGTTCGGTGCTGGTGCCCGCCTTCGCGGTGGACCGGACCGAGGCGGTGCTCAAGGTGATCACCGAGATGCGCAAGGACGGCCGGATCCCGGAGGTGCCGGTCTTCGTGAACTCCCCGATGGCGCTGGCCGCGTTGAAGGTCTACCAGACCTCCGACGAGCTGCATCCCGGGCTGCGGCCGGAGGACTTCGCCGACCTGCCCAATCTGCGGGAGGTCACCAGCGTCGAGGAGTCCAAGGCGCTCAACAACCCGAGGTTCCCGTGCATCATCATCAGCTCCTCGGGGATGGCGACGGGTGGCCGGGTGGTGCACCATCTGGAGGCGATGCTGCCCAGCGAGAAGCACTCCGTCGTGCTGACCGGCTACCAGGGGGTCGGCACTCGCGGCCGCGCCCTGCTGGACGGCGCCAAGCAGCTGAAGATGCACGGCCGCTATGTGCCGGTGCGCGCCACCATCGTGCAGGACCAGGAGTTCAGCGTGCACGCCGACTGCTCCGACCTGCTGGACTGGCTGCGGGACCTGCCGCGCAAGCCGCGCACCGTCTTCCTGGTGCACGGCGAGCCGGATTCCGCCGAGGCGCTGAGGGAGCGGATCGTCACCGAGTTCGGGATCACCTGCGTGGTGCCGCAGTTCGGTGAGGTGGTCAGCGTGGAGGATGGCCAGGGCGCCACCCCGGCCCCCGAGGTGAACGCTCCGGACCAGGTGGGCAGCCCGGTGGTGGTCCCGCCGCGGCCCACGCCCGAGCTGGGCAGCCCGTCGGGCCGCGGCCTGACCCCGCTGCAGCTGGCCAATCGGCTGGCGCGCGCCCTCGAGGCCGGCGACGGCGCCGCCCTGGCCGGCCTGGTCACCGGGCAGGTGCGTCGCGCCGGTGCCCCGGTGGACCTGGGGGAGTGGGCCGGTGGACTGCGCGGTTTCGAGCTGGTTGACCTGGTGGACTCCGGCCGACGTGCCGTGGCCCGCGGCCGGGCCGGGGAGCGGGACGTGGTGCTCTTCCTGGACCTGGCGGAAGACCGGATCACCGCCGTGGAGCAGGTCGGCTGAGCCCTGGCACGTCGGGACGGCTGGTCGGATGCCATGATTGGGTGAACCCTCAACCAGCGACGGAGACCGCCGATGCCCAAGCCACACCCCGAAGCCCCCGCCAACCAGGCGGGCCATGGCGGGCGGGGAAGCCTGAGCGCCCAGCGGGCCCGGCACCAGGCCATCGCGGAGGCGGTGATCAAGCGCGGCGCCATCAAGGTGGATGACCTGGCGGCCGCCACCGGCGTGAGCATGATGACCATCTACCGCGACGTCGCCGCGCTGGAGGAGGCCGGGATCGTGCAGCGCCAGCGCGGTCAGGTGCTGGCGGTGGCCAGTTCCCTGCAGGAGGCCGCGGCGGGATTCCGGCTGGAGCAGAATGCCGAGGTCAAGGCCGCGATGGCGGCGGTGCTGGCACCGCTGGTGCGCCCGGGCAGCTCGATCATCCTGGATGACTCCACCTCCGGCGTCTGGTTGCTGCGCGCCCTGGAGGAGGTCTCCCCGCTGACCGTCGTCACCAATTCCCTGTTGGTGGCCCAGGAGGTGGAGCGACGCGATGACCTGCGGCTGATCGTGGCCGGTGGCGAGTACCAGCCGTGGGCCCAGGCGCTGATGGGGCCCACGACGGTGGCCACCATCCAGGCCGTCCACGCCGAGCTGTGCGTGCTGTCGGCCTCCGGGATTGTCGACGGGCAATGCATGCACCCCTATGAGGACGTGGTCAGCGTCAAGAAGGCGATGCTGGCCGCGGCCAGCACCAAGGTGCTGATGCTGGACCACACCAAGTTCAAGCGGCAGGCGCTGCACAGCTTCGCCCGGCTGGAGGATTTCGACATCATCGTGGTGGACGCGGAGACGCCGGTGCAGACCCGCAACTGGCTGGAGGATCTGGGCGTCACGGTGCTCGTCTCGGGAATCTGACCAGCTCTTTCGGGTGGTCCTGCACATCCATGCAGGGCGCCACACATTTCACATTTTCTGTGGGATTTGACTCAGGCCCGGTGATAGTTTCGCGACAGGTGGCCGGACCGCGCCACCGGCAGCGTTGCTGAAGGGAGACCCGATGGGCTACCGAGTGGTGGTGGGCGCCGACATTGCCGGCGTCGAGTACAAGGACCTCATCAAGGCCGATCTCGAGGCCGACGAGCGGATCGACGAGGTGATCGACGTCGGCGTGCAGGCCGGTGAGGACGTCGACTACCCACACATCGGCGTCCAGGGCGCCCGGCTGGTGGCCGAGGGGAAGGCCGATCGCGCGGTCCTGGTCTGCGGCACCGGCATGGGCATGGCGATCAGCGCCAACAAGGTCCCCGGCATTCGCGCCTGCACCGCGCACGACTCCTTCTCCGTCGAGCGCCTGGTGTTGTCCAACGACGCCCAGGTGCTCTGCCTGGGTGCCCGGGTGATCGGCCCCTACCTGGCCCGACGCCTGGCCAAGGAGTTCTTCGGCTACCAGTTCGACCAGTCCTCCGCCTCGGCCCCCAAGGTGGCCGCCATCACCGGCTACGAGCAGCAGCTCGGGGCCGACCCCAAGCCCGCCGCCCCCGGTGCGTGCTGACAGCATTTGACCCGTAACACCCATGCCGCGTCCCCGCGGCCATCACTGAAGGAACAATGATGTTCACTGCTTCACTCGGTATCTTCCTGTTCGGCCTGTTGGCCGCGGCGGCGGGGGGATACATCGGTGCCGCCATCGGCGGCAACTTCGCCTTCGTCCTGACCGGCTTCAGCGTCATCTTCGCCTGGGCCGTCTTCATGGGCACCGGTTCGGACTGGGGGTTCAACTACGTCGCCTTCGGTCCGTTCGCCGGCCCCTACGTGATGTTCGCCGGCGGTGCGGCAGCCGCCGCCTATGCCTGGCACAAGGGCTACCTTGAGTCCGGCAAGGACATCAACTCCGCCCTGGCCGGCCTGGGCAAGACCGACGTGCTGCACGTTGGTGCAGCATTTGGCGTCTTCGGTTACCTGTTCAAGGCCTTCGTCGTGGACAACATCCCGTGGTTCGGCACCCACACCGACGGCGTCGCCCTCACCGTGGTCACCTCCGCCCTACTGGCCCGCGTGCTGTTCGGCAAGCGCAAGGACGGCGTGGGCTCCAACTCCCTGATCGACGGGGACAAGTTCAACAAGAACGCGTCGGGCTTCCTGGGCAAGATCGCCCCGCGTGAGGACGCCCAGTGGCTGCCCTGGCAGGAGAAGTGGAGCTACCTGGTCAGCCTGGGCTTCTTCTTCGGTTCCGCAGCAGCGGCCGTCGCCATCGTGCTCGGCCATGCCGTCAAGGGTGGATCCGCCTTCGCCAGCAGCTTCGCCTTCGGCATCTCGGCCATCATCATCCTGTTCCTGATCATGGGCTTCAACATGCCGGTGCAGCACCACATCACCGTCGTCTCCGGTGTTGCCGCAGTGACCTTCCTGCCGATCATCGCCGGTTCCGGCTTCGACTGGAATGGCGTCTGGACCAGCAGCACCTGGACGTCCGCGGCCATCGCCGTCGTCGTCAGCGGCATCGTCGGCATCCTGACGGCCTGGCTCGTCGAGTTCTGGGCCCGCGTCTGGTATGACCGCGGCACCACCCACATCGACCCGCCGGCCTCCGGCATCTGGATCATGACCACCGCCGTCCTCGGCCTGGGCACCCTGCTCGGCTGAACACACCCCACCCCCCCCGCAGGAACATGAGGAGCACCGGGATGTCCGACGTCATCGTCAATCCGACCGCATTGCACGACGCCTATGTCTTCGACATGGACGGCACCATCTACCTGGGCGACCACCTGCTGCCCGGGGCGGCCCGGATGATCAACGAATTGCGCCGCCGGGGCATCCCGGTGCGTTTCCTCTCGAACAACCCCACCAAGGACCCGGAGCAGTATGTCGAGAAGCTCACGAAGCTGGGACTGCCCACCGACGTCGCCGACATCTCCAACACCGTGGTCACCACCACCCGCTGGCTGCAGGCCAACCACCCCGACGCCAAGCTCTTCTGCATCAGCGAGGAGCCGCTGAAGAAGGCGCTGCGCACCGCGGGTTTCACTCTCACCGAGGATCCGGAGGAGATCGACATCGTGATCGCCTCCTATGACCGGACCTTCGACTACCGCAAGCTGCAGATCGCCTTCGACGCCATCTGGTTCCACCAGCGAGCCTTCCTGATCCAGACCAACCCGGACCGCTTCTGCCCCTTCCCGGGTGGCCGCGGGGAGCCGGACTGTGCCGCGATCACGGCCGCCATCGAGGCCTGCACCAGCACGAAGTGCCAGGTCAGCCTGGGCAAGCCGTCGCCGATCATGCTCACCGAGGCTCTGGCCGGGCTGGACGTGAGGGTCGAGAACTCGGTGATGGTGGGGGACCGGCTGCAGACCGACATCCAGATGGCGCTGGACACCAACATGGTCTCCGCCCTGGTGCTGACCGGGGAGGCCACGGCCGAGGATGTCCGTGCGCTGGCGCCCGGACAGCAGCCCAGCTATGTGCTGGACCGGATCGACCGGCTCCTGCCGCAGTCCGTCTGGGACGAGCTGGGCTGGACCGAGGACAACGACCCCGACACCCCGTAGTCGCGGCGATCCCGAGCCGGTCCCACCCACGATCCCCGAGCCGGTCGAGGGTCCGAGCCGATCCCACGATCGCCGAGCCTGACCCACCCCACGAACCCCGAGCCTGTCGAGGGGTCACCAAGCACACCCGAACACGGCGCAGGGCTGCGCCGAGGAGGTCATCACCATGAGTACCAGCACCGGCCCCTACCTGATGGGCATCGACTACGGCACCGAGAGCTGCCGGGTTGCGATCTTCGACCTGCAGGGCCGCCCGGTGACCTTCGCGGCGACGGCCTACAAGACCACCCACCCGCGCCCGGGCTGGGCCGAGCAGAACCCGGAGGAGTGGTGGCAGGCGCTGCAGGCCTCCTGTCACAAGGCGATGGCCAGCGCCGGGATCCAGGCGCACGAGATTGCCGGCATCAGCTACGACGCCACCACCATGACCGTTGTCGCGATGAATGACCGTGGTGACGCGCTGCGCCCCGCGATCATGTGGATGGACGTGCGGGCCACCGAGCAGGCCGCCCGCGCCGAGCAGTCCGATTCCGTGGCGCGGCTCTACAACGGTGCCGGCACGGCCCCGGCCACCGCCGAGTGGTATCCCTTCAAGGCCGCGTGGCTGAAGGAGCACGAGCCCGAGACCTATGCCCAGGCCACCAAGCTGGTGGACGCCCCGGACTGGATCAATTTCAAGCTCACCGGCGAGTGGACCACCAACATCAACTCCGCGGCTTTGCGGATGTACTACAACCGCGCGCAGGGCGGCTGGCCGACGGACTTCTACGAGACCATCGGCTGCGGCGACGTCTTCGGCAAGATCCCGGAGAGAGTGCTGGACCTGGGCGCCCCGGTGGCCGGGCTGAGCACCGTCGCCGCCCAGCTGTTGGGGCTGCGCGCCGGCACCCCCGTCGCGCAGGGCCCCGCCGACGCCTGGGCCGGGCAGATCGGCCTGGGCGTGGTGGAGCCGGGCAAGATGGCGCTGATCACCGGCTCGTCGCACGTGCTGACCGGCCAGACCGACACCGAGATCCACGGCAAGGGCTTCTTCGGCGCCTACACCGACGGCGTGGTGAAGGGCCAGTACACCGTCGAGGGTGGCCAGGTCTCCACCGGATCGGTGCTCAAGTGGTTCAAGGACAGCTTCTGCCCGGACATCGTCACCGCCTCCGACGCCACCGGGATCAGCGCCTATGACCTGCTGTCCGCCAAGGCCAAGGACATCCCGATCGGCTCCGACGGGCTGATCGTCAACGAGTACTTCCAGGGCAACCGCACCCCGTACACCGATTCCAAGGCGCGCGGCATCATCTGGGGCCTGTCCCTGATGCACACCCCGGCGCACATCTACCACGCCATCCAGGAGGGTGTCTGCTACGGCACCGCCCACAACCTGCGGGCCATGACCGCGGCCGGCTTCGAGGTGAGCGAGATCGTGGCCTGCGGCGGCGCCACCAAGAGCCGGGAATGGATGCAGATGCACTCCGACGTCACCGGGGTGCAGATCACCCTGACCGAGGTGGGCGACGCCGTGGTGCTGGGCTCCTGCATGCTGGCGGCCGTCGGCGCCGGCCTCTACCCGGACATCCAGACCGCGGCCAAGAACATGGTGCACACCCTGGACCGGCTGGAACCGGACCGGGCCCGCCACGAGGAGTACCAGTACTACGTCGACAAGTACTGCGACACCTACCCGCAGCTGCAGGCCATGACCCACGACCTGGTGGACCACGAGGCCGCCAAGGCCTGACCCGAGCACGACCAACCGGCACGACAAGGATTTTCGAAGGGGAAGCAATGAGCAACGACAAGTACGTGGTGGGCATCGACTTCGGCACATTGAGCGGCCGCGCGGCCGTGGTCAGCGTGGCCGACGGCCAGGAGCTGGGCCACGGCGTCAAGGAGTACACCCACCAGGTGATGGACCGCGGCTTGACCGCGGGCGACGGCCAGGCGCTGCCGCCGGACTTCGCGCTGCAGGTGCCGGCCGACTACATCGAGGTGCTGCAGACCGCGGTGCCCGAAGCCGTCAAGAGCTCCGGCGTGGACCCGGCCGACATCGTCGGCATCGGGATCGACTTCACCTCCGCCACCGTCGTGGCCGCCAAGGCCGACGGCACCCCGCTGTGCGAGCTGCCCGAGTTCAAGAACCGGCCGCACGCCTACGTCAAGCTGTGGAAGCACCATGGCGCCTTCGAGCAGGCCAACCGGATCGTCGAGGTGGCCAAGCAGCGCAATGAGGGGTGGCTGGCCCGCTACGGCGGCACCCTGTCCGCCGAGATGCTGCTGCCCAAGGTGTTGGAGACCCTGGAGAAGGACGCCGAGGTCTACGCCGCCACCGAGCGCTTCTTCAATGCGCTGGACTGGATCACCTTCCGGATGACCGGCAATGAGGTCTACGCCGCCGGCGACTCGGGCTACAAGCGCAACTACCAGGACGGTGAGTACCCCAGCCGGGAGTACCTAGAGGCGCTGAACCCCGATTTCGGCGGGGTCTTCGAGGAGAAGATGCCGGGCGAGGTGCTGCCGCTGGGTGCCGAGGCCGGCAAGCTGACCGCCGAGGCGGCCGGCTGGATGGGCCTGCCCGAGGGGATCAGCGTCGCCGTCGGCAACATCGACGCGCATGTCACCGCCGCCGCGGTGCAGGCCGTCGAGGCCGGCCAGATGACGGCCATCATGGGCACCTCCAGCTGCCACATCGTCCTGGGCAATGAGCTCAAGGAGGTGCCGGGCATGTTCGGCGTCGTCGACGGCGGCATCGTCGACGGCCTGTGGGCCTTCGAGTGCGGTCAGACCGCCGTGGGCGACATCTTCGCCTGGTTCGTGAACACCAGCGTGAATGCCGACTACTATGCCGACGCCGAGAAGGCCGGCGTCAGCATCCACGACTGGCTCACTCGGCTGGCGGCCGACCAGGAGATCGGCGAGCACGGCCTGGTGGCGCTGGACTGGCACAATGGCAACCGCTCGGTGCTCAACGATCCCAACCTGTCCGCGCTGGTGGTGGGCCAGACCCTGGGCACCCGGCCCGAGGACACCTACCGCGCGCTGCTGGAGGCCACCGCCTTCGGTGCCCGCACCATCATCGAGACCTTCGCCAAGAACGGCGTCGAGATCACCGAGATCGTCGCGGCCGGTGGCCTGATCAAGAACAAGTTCCTGATGCAGATGTATGCCGACGTGTGCAAGCTGCCGATCTCGGTGGGCCTGACCACGCAGCCCGGCGCGCTGGGCTCGGCTGTCTTCGCCGCCGTCGCCGCCGGGGTCTACCCGGACGTCAAGGCCGCGTCCCTGGCCATGGGCAACCGGCAGCAGAATGCCTACCTGCCCGATCCGGAGGCCAGCGCGCTCTACGACAAGCTGTTCTACGAGTACACGCTGCTGCACGACGTCTTCGGCCGGGGCGGCAGCAGCCTGCTCTACCGGCTCAAGGACATGCGTCGCGACGGGGTGAAGCGCCGCGCCGCCAAGCACGAGGGCCGCTATGAGGCGCTGGACACCAGCCACGAGCAGATCGCGGGCGGCGGCACGGACTACTACCCGGTGGCCTGACCGAGAGGAAGAACATGCTGGTGCTCGACGAGTTTCCCGTCGAGGTGCAGGAGCAGATTGCCGCGTGCCGGGCCGAGGTCTCGGCCCTGCACGCGGAACTGCCCCGGTGGGGGCTGGTGGTGTGGACCGCCGGCAATGTCTCCGCGCGGGTGCGGTGCGCCGAACAGATCGGCACCGACCTGCTGGTGATCAAGCCGTCGGGTGTCAGCTACGACGAGCTGGCCCCCGAGGCGATGGTGGTCTGCACCCTGGACGGGGCCAAGATCGACGACGGCACCCCGGCCCGGCTCAGCCCGTCGTCGGACACCGCCGCCCACGCCCATGTGTACGCAAACATGCCCCAGGTTGGGGGAGTGGTGCACACCCACTCCACCTATGCCACCGCCTGGGCGGCCCGTCGGGAACCGATCCCGTGCGTGCTGACCATGATGGCCGACGAGTTCGGCGGGGAGATACCGGTGGGGCCGGTGGCGGTGATCGGCGACGACTCGATTGGCCGCGGTATCGTCGAGACCCTGGCCGGGCACCGCTCCCCGGCGGTCCTGATGGCCAACCACGGCCCCTTCACCATCGGCCCGGACGCCCGGTCCGCGGTGAAGGCCGCGGTGATGTGTGAGGAGGTGGCGCGCACCGTGCAGATCGCCCGCGAGGGTGAGATCCATGGCAAGAGCGTGCAAGCCCTTGAGCACTCACTCGTGGACCGGCTCTACGATCGTTACCAGAACGTCTATGGACAGCACTGACTCCCGAGAGGCAACCGTGAACAACTCCCTCAACTGGACCGAGCAGGACTCCCGCGCCGTCGATGTGGCGCGGATCCTCGCCGCTGACGCCGTGGAGAAGGTCGGCAACGGCCATCCCGGCACCGCCATCTCGCTGGCGCCCCTGGCCTATCTGCTGTACCAGAAGGTGATGAAGACCGATCCCAGCGATTCGCTGTGGCTGGGGCGGGACCGCTTCGTGCTGAGCGCCGGGCACTCGTCGCTCACCCAGTACACCCAGCTCTACCTGGCCGGCTGTGACCTGGAGCTCGACGACCTCAAGCAGCTGCGCACCTGGGGTTCCAAGACCCCCGGCCACCCCGAGTACCACCACACCAAGTTCATCGAGGCCACCACCGGCCCGCTGGGCGCCGGCATCTCGATGGCCGTCGGCATGGCGATGGCCGCCCGCAAGGAGCGTGGCCTGTTCGACCCCGAGGCCCCCGCCGGCCAGAGCCCCTTCGACCGGTTCATCTACTGCATCGCCGGCGACGGCTGCATGCAGGAGGGCGTCGCCTCCGAGGCCTCCTCGCTGGCCGCCACCCAGAACCTGGGCAACCTGGTCCTGTTCTACGACGACAACCGGATCTCCATCGAGGGCGACACCAAGATCGCCTTCAGCGAGGACGTCGCCGCCCGCTACGAGGCCTACGGCTGGCACGTGCAGCACGTCGACTTCACCAATGGCGGCACGAAGTACGAGGAGAAGATCGAGGAGCTGTACGCCGCCATCGAGGCCGCGCAGCAGGTCACCGACAAGCCCTCCTTCATCAAGGTCACCACGGTGATCGGCTGGCCGCTGCCCACCCTTCAGGGCAAGCACTCGGTGCACGGCTCCAAGATCGGTGGCGAGGAGATCTCCGCGCTGAAGAAGGAGCTGGGCTTCGAGGACACGCCGTTCGCGGTGGACCAGGCCGCCGTCGACCATGCCCGGGCCAATGCCGCCGAGCGGGGCAAGCAGGCCCGCGACGAGTGGAACCAGAAGTTCGACGCCTGGCAGGCCGCCAACCCGGACAAGGCCGAGCTGCTGGCCCGCGTCGCCGAGCGCAGGCTGCCCGAGGCGGTCGAGTTCCCCGTCTTCGAGCCCGGCAAGAAGTCCACCCGCGCCGCCTCCGGTGAGGTGCTGACCGACCTGGCCGAGCAGCTGCCCGAGCTGTGGGGTGGCTCGGCCGACCTGGCCGGCTCCAACAACACCACCATGAAGGGCCAGCCCTCCTTCCTGCCCGCCGAGCGCAGCTCGGAGGAGTTCACGGGCAATCCCTACGGCCGCACCCTGCACTTCGGCATCCGCGAGCACGCCATGGGTGGCGTCGTGAACGGGATCAACCTGTCCGGGCTGACCCGCGCCTACGGCGGCACCTTCTTCGTCTTCGCCGACTACATGCGCCCGCCGGTCCGGCTGGCCGCCCTGATGGGCGTGCCCAGCATCTTCGTCTGGACGCACGACTCGGTCGGTGTGGGTGAGGACGGCCCCACCCACCAGCCGATCGAGCACCTGGCCGCCTACCGCGCCATCCCGAACCTGGCGATCGTGCGGCCGGCCGATGCCAACGAGACCAGCTATGCCTGGCAGGGCGCGCTGCAGCACACCGACCAGCCGAGTGGCGTGGTGCTCAGCCGCCAGGACCTGCCGATCCTGGACCGCTCCGAGTACGCCTCGGCCGAGGGCACCCTGAAGGGCGCCTACGTGCTGAAGGACGCCGCCAACGGTGAGCCGCAGCTGATCCTGATTGCCACCGGCTCCGAGGTCTCGCTGGCCGTCGAGGCGCAGAAGACCCTGGAGGAGCAGGGGGTGGCCACCCGCGTCGTGTCCATGCCCTGCCAGGAGTGGTTCGACGCCCAGGACGAGGCCTACCGCGAGTCCGTGCTGCCCAAGGCCGTCACCAAGCGGGTCTCGGTGGAGGCCGGGATTGCGCAGGGCTGGAGCAAGTACGTCGGCTTCGAGGGCGCCTCGGTGTCCATCGAGACCTTCGGCGCCTCGGCCAGCGGCAATGTCATGTTCGAGAAGCTCGGGATCACGGCCGACGCGGTGGTGGAGGCCGCCAAGAAGGTCCTCGGCTGAACCCGCCCGCGGGCCGCGCCACCCTGGCAGTGGCTGGGCCCGCGGAGGTCACGGCGGGCCATCCTCAGAGTGGGCTTGTCCGGGGAAGGGAAG
>NZ_JBCDMW010000032.1:0-1654 GCF_038433155.1 Luteococcus sp. H101 | reverse complement strand
TTTGGGCCGACGGAGTCAAGGTTGGCCTGCCCCCGGATTGAACTGGTCCGGGGACGGGCCGCCGTGCGTCGTGCGGCGAGGGAAGTCCTACGCGCCGTCGTTCTTCCGGCAACTGCTGGCAACGCCCCCCGGTTCGGGTGGGGCAGACGGTGGAATTGGTTCATCAGGGGCTCGCAGGAGACGCCCCGACAACCGGCGAAGCAGCCGGAGGGGAGAACCACGGATGAAGAAATTGACCACCAAGAACTACGCGGGCTACATGGCCGGTGATCTGGCCAACAACTTGGCCTTCTCCATGCAGGGCATGTTCCTGATGCTCTACTACACCGTCGTCGTCGGGCTGAACCCCGCCGCCATCGGCACCATGTTCTTCGTGGTGCGCTTCTACGACGCCTTCGCGGACCTGTTCGCCGGCCGGATGGTGGACATCACCCGTAGCCGCTGGGGCAAGTTCCGGCCGTGGCTGCTGTTCGCCAGCCTGCCGCTGCTCTTCTCCAGCGTCGCGCTGTTCACCGTCCCGGACTTCTCCAGCACGACGATGAAGTACGTCTACGCCTGGCTGACCTACATGCTGCTCGGCACCCTGTACTCGCTGGTCAACATCCCCTACGGCTCGCTGGCCACCTCCATGACGCAGGACACCATCGAGCGCTCCAAGCTGGGCGTCTGGCGCGGCGTCGGCCCCATCCTGGGCACCCTGGCGCTGGTGCTGGTGGTCAGCCCGCAGATCAAGAAGTACGCCACCGACCCGCACGGCCTGCAGGGCGCGCTGACCAAGGTGACGCTGCTGTTCGTCGTCGTCGGCTTCCTGCTCTACCTGATCACCTTCTTCACCTGCAAGGAACAGATCCACCACGAGAAGAAGCCGATCACCTTGGCCGAAACCGTCAAGGTGGTCAAGGTCAACAAGCCGTTGCTGATCCTGTGCATCAGCAACCTGATCTTCCTCACCGGCGTCTTCTCGGTCCAGGCCAGCCAGGCCTTCTATGCCCAGTTCGTCCTCAAGGACGCCACCGCCCTGGTCAGCATGGTGGTGCTCTCCTCGATCGGTTCGTTGCTGGCGGTGCCCGCCGTGCCCACCTGCGTCAATGCGATGGGCAAGAAGAAGACCTTCATCGTCGGCGCCTGTCTGATGATGGCCCTGGGCGTGTGGATCTTCTTCATGCCGGCCAACAAGACCATCGTGATGGCCACCTTCTGCCTGTGGGGCTTTGTGCAGAACCTGATCATGAGCCTGCTGTTCGCCTTCGAGGCCGACGCCGTGGACTACGGCGAGTGGAAGACCGGCGAGCGCACCGAGGGTGCCGTCTACGCCGTCTACTCCTTCTTCCGCAAGATGTCCCAGGCGCTGGCCGGCTCGGTGCAGGGCTGGGTGCTCCTGTGGGGCTCCTTCGCCGGGAAGGGCGCCAAGGTGCAGCCCGAGAGCGCCATCACCGCCATCAAGGCCCTGATGGGCCTGGCCCCGGTGGTCTTCGGCATCGCCGGCCTGCTGATCTTCGTCGCCTATCCGCTCACCGATGAGAAGGTGCGCAGCATGGTGGAAGAGATGCGCGCCCGTCAGGCCAGCCAGGAGATCCCGGCCTGACCAGTCCCCGGTTCCCGTCGCGGAGGACCATCCTCCCCAGGGGAGGAGGGGAATCGAACGTCTCTCCGG
>NZ_JBCDMW010000031.1:0-34188 GCF_038433155.1 Luteococcus sp. H101 | reverse complement strand
CCCCCCCCCCTTTCCTCCCCCCCCCCCCCCTCCCTCGGGGGGGCCCCCCCCCCCCCCCGCTTCGCTCAGGCGGGGTCGGTGGTCGCCAGTCGGCCCACCAGCTGCGGCGTGAGGTGGGTCAGGTCCGGCAGCACCGTGCAGCGGGCCAGCAACTCCTCGTCGGGCTGGTGGAAGGGCTGCGGGATGGCCACCACGCTCATCCCGGCAGCCAGGGCGGACGTGATCCCCGCCGTCGAGTCCTCGATGGCCAGGCACTGCGTCGGGTCCACCCCGAGCAGCTCGCAGCAGCGCAGGTAGCCGTCGGGGGCCGGCTTGCCGCGCTCCACCTGCTCCGTGGAGACGTGGGCGCTGACCACGTCACCGATCCCCAGCTCCTCGATGGCGGCCTCGATCAGCACCACCGGTGACGAGGACGCGATCCCCACCGGCACCAGCTCCGCCATGGCCCGTACCACCTGGCGCGCGCCCGGCAGGATGTCCACGCCGCCGTGGTAGAGCTCCCGCATGCCGTCGATGGTGCGCCGGGCGCAGTCCTCGGCGGACCCGTTCAGCCCGACCACCTCGCTGAGGTAGGTGCTCCACTCACGGGTACTCATGCCCATCATGGCCAGCGCGTGCTCGGGCCGGTAGTCGGCCCCGTCCTCGGCGGCGAGGGCGGCCCGGACCCGCTCCCAGGCCGGTTCGGTGTCGGTCAGGGTGCCGTCGACGTCGAAGATGACGGCGGCGGGCAGGGATGCTTGGGTGGACATGCAGCCCATTGTGTCGTCCGGCGCGGCAGACTGGACAATCCACACCCCTTGCCCATGCCCGTAGGAGCCCGATGCGCACCCGTACCGCCAGCCAGACCTCGCTGCTCGCCGGCGTCCTGTGCTACCTGCTCTGGGGCGGTTTCCCGCTCTTCTTCCCGCTGCTCAAGCCGGCCGGATCACTGGAGATCCTGTCCGGCCGGGTGCTGTTCAGCCTGGCCTTCGTGGCCCTGGTGCTGCTGCTGCAGCGCAAGCCCTGGGGTTGGCTGCGCGCGGTGTGGAGCAGCGGTACCTGGCGGCTGCTGGTGCTGGCGGCGGTGCTGATTGCGGTGAACTGGCTGACCTACATCTGGGCGGTGAACTCCAGCCACGTGGTGGAGGCGTCCCTGGGCTACTTCACCAATCCGCTGGTCAGCATCGCGTTGGGGATGATCTTCTTCGCCGAACGGATGGGGCGCCCGGGGATGATCGGGTGCGTCCTGGCAGCCCTGGGGGTGTGCGTGATTGCCTCCCAGGCCTGGCGGACGGTGTGGATCTCCCTGCTGCTGGCCTTCAGTTTCGGCTTCTACGGCATGGTGAAGAAGCGGGTGCAGGTCTCCGCCCTGCAGGGGCTCTTCCTGGAGTCCGCGGTGCTCACCCCGCTGGCGCTGGGTTGGATGACCTGGAGCGCCGCCCGCGGTTCGGCCGTCTGGCCCCATTCCGGCCGGGTGGCAGTGCTGCTGGTGCTGGCGGGGGTCTTCACCGCGGTGCCGCTGTGGCTGTTCGCCGTCGCGGCGCCGGGCATCCCGCTGGGCACCCTGGGCGTGTTGCAGTACCTGGCCCCCACCATCCAGTTCCTGCTGGGCCTGTTCGTCTTTGGCCAGCAGGTCTCGCCCCGCTTCTGGGCGGGATTGGTGCTGGTGTGGATCGGCTCGGTGATCTACCTGACCGGAGCGGTGCTCCATGCCCGTCGGATCAGCGCATGAGGGTGCGCCATTTGGGGAGCCGACGCACGGTGGAGAGATGAGCGTCGTCCCCGCGAGCCCCGTCGGCACCTTCGCCAGCCTGCGGGTGCCCAACTACCGGCTCTTCTTCACCGGGGCGATCGTCAGCAATGTCGGCACCTGGATGTACCGGGTGGCGCAGGACTGGTTGGTGCTGACCATCCTCACGGACCATTCGGCCTCCGCGCTGGGCGTGGTCACCGGCCTGCAGTTCCTGCCGATCCCCTTCCTGGCGCCGTATGCCGGCGCCATCGCGGACCGCTTCCCCAAGCGCCGGATCCTGATGGCCAGCCAGACCCTGCTGGGGTTGAACGCCCTGGTGATGTTCCTGCTGGTGGTCACGGGGTGGGTGCAGCTGTGGCAGGTCTTCGTGCTGGCCTTCCTCACCGGCGTGGTCACGGCCTTCGACAACCCCACCCGGCAGGCCTTCGTCAGCGAGATGGTGCCGCGGGAGCTGGTGCCCAATGCGGTGGGGCTGAACTCCGCCTCCTTCAATTCCGCCCGGCTGCTCGGCCCCGGTCTGGCCGGGCTGATGATCGCCGCCTGGGGCGTGGCCCCCGCGACGCTGGTCAACGCCCTCAGCTTCGGAGCGGTGCTGGCCTCCCTGTTCCTGATGCGGGCCGAACAGCTCACCCCGGCACCGATGCGCAAGAACGGCAAGGGGGCGGTGCGGGAGGGCCTGCGCTATGTGGGCCGACGGCCAGACATCCTGGTGATCCTGCTGATGGTCTTCGTGCTGGGCACCTTCGGGATGAACTTCCAGATCACCAATGCGCTGATGGCCACCAGGGTCTTCGGCAAGGGGCCGGGTGAGTACGGCCTGCTGGGCTCCATCATGGCCATCGGCACCCTGGCGGCGGCGCTCATTGCCGCCCGGCGGCAACGGCCCCGGTTGAGGATCCTGCTGCTTGCCCTGGGTGGTTTTGCCCTGTGCACCGCGCTGCTCGGGGCCGCGCCCAACTACGTCACCTTCGCCGCGCTGCTGGTGCCCACCGGGCTGTGCGCCCTGACCATGATGACCTGCGCCAATGCGTCGGTGCAGCTGGCCAGCGACCCGGAGGTGCGCGGCCGGGTGATGGCCCTCTACATGGCGATCTTCATGGGCGGCACCCCACTGGGCGCTCCGCTGATCGGTTGGGTGGGGGATGCCTTCGGTCCCCGCTGGACCATCTGGGCAGGTTCGGCGGCCACCGGGTTGACCTTCGTCGGGGTCTCGGTCTGGTTCATGGTGCACCGCGGCGTCAGGGTGCGGTTGCGGGCCGGTTGGCCGCCCAGACTGCGGGTGTGGACCGTCGAGGAGGTGCGGGCGGCGCAGTCCTCCGCCGAGGCCGGGTGAGTGGTCAGGCTCGCCAAAGTTGGCGGCAATGTGGCGATTGGAACGTGCCAAGAATTTTCTGTGTTCACCAAGCCGCCAATTTTGGCAGGCCGCTGCCACGAAGGGACTCTGAGGTGCTGTGAATTTTGGTCAGGAGGTGCCGTGGGTTCCGGTCGGTTCGGGGAACCCGGTCAGGCCGGCCAGGCCTCCAGCCGACGCTGGCTGGTGAAGACCCGGTCGGTGCCGTCCACCGGATCGGTGAAGCGCAACTCACGCGCCAGCAACTGCAGCGGGCTGGTGAAGTCATCCAGAGACTGGTCCAACAGCTCCGGGTAGAAGGGGTCGTTGAGGATCGGGATGCCCAGGCCATTCATGTGCAGCCGGATCTGGTGGGTCTTGCCGGTGGTGGGGCTAACCCGGTAGCGCCCCACCAGGCCGTGCACCGGGTGCTCGCGGGTCTCGAGCAGCTCGATCCGGGTGTGGGCATTCGGCTCCGCCCCCGACACCTCGTAGGCCTGCAACTGCCCGCGGTCCTTGCGGATGTGGGAGCTGACCTCGGCCGGGGAGTCCAGGTCCGGCCGGACGCGGCCGATCGCCTCGTAGACCTTGCGCGGGATGCGGCGCTCGAACAGCTGTTGATAGGCGCTGCGGTATTCCCGACGGGTGGTGCACAGCAACACCCCGGCGGTCAGCCGGTCCAGCCGATGGGCGGGGGAGAGCTCCGGCAGGTCCAGATCCCGTCGGGCCCGCACCACGGCGGAGTGGATGATGTGCTGTCCGCGCGGGATGGTGGAGGTGAAGTGCGGCTTGTCCAGCACCACCAGCCGCTCGTCGCGGTGAATCACCAGCAGTTCGCCCGGCGGCTCCGGCTCGTCGGGCAGGTCCCGGTGGAAGAAGATGAAGGCGTGGTGCCGAAAGGGCGCGTCGATGCCCAAGGGAACGCCCTGCTCGTCGACGAAGCGCTGCTCGCCGAACATCTCGTCGATCCGCTCCGGGCTCAGCCGGGGGATCTTCCAGACCAGGAAGTCCCGCATGGTCTGCCACCGGTGCTCGCGCGGGGTGCCCACCCAGGCGGCGTTCAGGCCATGGCGGACGGGGAGCGGGGAGCGGGGCATGACCCCAAACCTAGCGGGTGGGCCGGCCGGGACTTCCGCCCACAGCCAAGGCCCGTGAATTTGTCACAGGCCGCGTCTAGCGTGGGGGCATGGATCTCAAGTCAGTGGTGATGGATCGCGTGCTGTCCCGTACCCCCTTGGCCGGCAAGGTGCCCGGCGGCTCGGTGGTGCTGGAGATCGACCTGGGGCGGGGGCTGTTGAGCAATCCGCCGGAGACCCCGTGGGCGGCGATGAAGGCGATGAATGCGCCCGTCCTCAAGGTGCTGGTGGAGAAGTTGCGGGAGGCCAGCACCGACGACGATGTGCTGGGGCTGGTGCTCTACGCCGGCAGCGGGCCGGTCACCCTGGCCCAGGCCCAGGAGCTGGGCGATGCCATTGCTCGCTTCGGGCAGGGCAAGCCGACGCTGGCCTTTGCCTCGGGGCTGGGTGAGCTGTCGAATGACCTGGCCAGCTACCTGCTGGCCACCTCCTGCCAGCAGATCTGGCTGCAGCCTTCGGGGCAGGTGGGGATCGGCGGGGTGCACCTGGGCATCACCCTGGCCAAGGGGATGTTCAACAAGGTGGGGGTGGAGCCGGAGTTCGCCAAGCGGCAGGAGTACAAGACCGCCGCGGACCAGTTTGCCGCCGACCATGTCACGGAGCAGAACCGGGAGATGATGCAGGCCATCGCCAACTCCCTCACCCATGACTTCGTGGAAACCGTCGCCGGCCGCCGGAAGCTGGAGCACGAGACCCTGTGGCGGGCGATGGACGAGTCCCCGATCCCGCCGGAGCGGGCCCTGGAGATCGGTCTGGTGGACCGGATCGGCTACCGGGATGAGGCCCTGGACCACCTGCTGCAGGAATGGGCGCACGACAAGGCCCCGCTGAAGCCCGAGCAGTTGCGCTTCGCCCACCGCTGGTCCCCGGGCGGCCCGGCGGGGCAGGCCGTCAACCAGCTGGCGGAGCGACGTCAACCCACCATCGCCGTGGTGCAGGTGCGCGGCGGGATCGTGACCGGGCGGGGCCGTCCGCCGGGCATGGGGGAGCCGGAGACCGGCGCCGACGTGGTCTGCGAGCAGCTGCGCGCCGCCTGCCGGGATGACAAGGTCAAGGCCGTCGTGCTGCACGTCGACTCGCCCGGTGGTTCCGCCGTCGCCTCCGACACCATCTGGCGCGCGGTGCACCAGGTGCGGGAGTCCGGGCGTCCCGTGGTGGCCCAGATGGGGCACTACGCCGCCTCCGGCGGGTACTACGTCTCCATGGGCGCCGACGAGATCGTGGCCCTCCCGGCGACGCTGACCGGGTCCATCGGCGTGCTGGCCGGCAAGCTGGTCACGCTGGGGCTGTACGACAAACTCGGCCTGGTGCACGAGGCCATCACCTCCGGCGCCAATGCCGGGATGCTGGCCCATGACTCGCACTTCACCGAGGAGCAGTGGGCCCGGCTGAACCAGTGGCTGGACCGGATCTACGACGACTTCACCCGCAAGGCGGCCGCCGATCGGGGGATGGAGCACGCCCAGCTGGAGCCGCTGGCCCGCGGCCGGGTGTGGACCGGGCGGGATGCCCGGGAACGTGGCTTGGTGGACCATCTGGGTGGGTTGGAGCTGGCCGTCGAGCGGGCCTGTGACCTGGCGAAGCTGGACCGGCGCAAGGTGCAGCTGAAGAGCCATGCCGGGATCGGCCTGCTGGACCGGGTGCGTCCCGCCCAGAGCACCGAGCAGCCCACGGCCGCCGCGCTGCCGCTGGGTCTGGAACCGGAGGCGGTGCTGAGCGGCCTTGCTTCCCGGCTCGGGATCGGCGGCGGACACGGCGTCCTGGAGGTGCCCAGGATCTCGGTGAGGTGACGCAACCGGGTGGCGGGGTGGTGCGTATTCACGGCAGGAGCCCAGTGCGGGCCCCGCGCATGACAGAGGAGTCATCATGAACCGCAAGTACCTCGCCACCCTCACCACCCTGGCTCTCGTAGGCGGCAGCGTCGCCCTGGCCGTCGTGCCCAGCCAGGCCGCCCCGGCACCGGCGTACACCCGCAAGGCCACCCCGGTCCACAAGGCCGACCTGCCCCGGCACCATGACCTGCTGATGGACGGGCGCAATGCCGGCTTCCGCACCACCAAGACCTACCAGGGTGACGGCCAGTACCCGATCAGCCCGTGCATGCAGTTCGGCTGGAAGAACTCCAAGCCGAACACCATCTGGACCCGCACCTATGCCACCCGCGAGGGTGACCGCGCCGCCGCCAGCATCGCGTCGTTCAAGACCCACAAGCAGGCCGTCGCCGCGGCTGATGCCATGGGCAAGGCGCTGCCCGGCTGTGGAAAGCGGATGATCCGTTCCAACCCGGACCTGCTGGTCAAGCACGTCGAGTACAACCGCACCGTCACCCTGCGCACCGGGGAACGGGCCCGGGTGAACGCGGTGAACATGACCGACGGCGAGACCGGCAACCACTTCCTGGTGCAGACCGGCGTCACGGTCACCGGAACCCACGTCGAGCTGGTCACCATGCAATACGGGGACATGCAGGCCGTGTACGACACCCGAGACATGGTCAGCACCCTGAACCGCACGGTGAAGACGCTGCGCTGAGCGCGCTGGGCCCAGCATTCGGGCCGCGGGAGCCCGGTACACGGGATCTCGCGGCCCGAAACTCGTTGTGGGCATGGATCTCTTGATGAACAGCTACCCCGCCGAAAATATGACCGGGGCCGACCGTTAGATTCGGCTCATGCGAATTGGTGTCCCACGTGAATCCAAGCCCGGGGAGAACCGGGCCGCGGCCACACCGAGAACCGTCCAGGACCTGCTCAAGCTCGGCTACGACGTCGTCGTCGAGCACGGGGCAGGTGAGAAGTCCAGCGCCACCGATGCCGCCTTCGAAGCTGCGGGTGCGCAGGTGGTGGACGCCCAGACGGTCTGGACGAGTGACATCGTCCTTGGTGTCAACGAGCCCGACGAAGCCCAACTGTCCATGATGCGTCCCGGTCAGACGCTGATCACCTTCCTGTTCCCGCGCCAGAACGAGGCCCTGACCCAGCGGTTGGCGCAGCAGGGGATCACCGCGATGAGCATGGACATGGTGCCCCGCACCAGCCGTGCCCAGGCGCTGGATGCCCTCAGCTCCATGGCCAACATCTCCGGCTATCGCGCCGTGGTGGAGGCCTCCCACGCCTTCGGCCGCTTCTTCACCGGCCAGGTGACGGCCGCCGGCAAGGTGCCGCCGGCCAAGGTGCTCGTCGCGGGTACCGGCGTCGCCGGGCTGGCGGCCATTGGTGCCGCCAACTCGATGGGCGCCATCGTGCGCGCCACCGACGTCCGCCCCGAGACCGCCGAGCAGGTGGAGTCCATGGGCGCCACCTTCCTGCACGTCAAGGGCGGCGGCCAGGAGGTCAGCACCGACGGCTATGCCAAGGAGGCCAGCCAGGACTTCGCGGCCCGGGCCGCCGAGCTCTATGCCGACCAGTGCAAGGAATGCGACATCATCATCACCACCGCGGCCATCCCCGGCCGCCCGTCGCCCAAGCTGATCACCAAGGAAATGGTGGCCAGCATGAAGGACGGCTCGGTGATCGTGGACCTGGCGGCGCTGGGCGGCGGCAACTGCGAGCTGACCCGCCCCGGCGAGAAGTACGTCACCGAGAATGGCGTCACCATCATCGGCTACACGGACCTGGCCTCCCGGCTGCCCGGGCAGAGCTCGCAGCTCTACGGCACCAACCTGGTCAATGCGCTCAAACTGATGACGCCGGGCAAGGACGGCCAACTGGTGGTCGACTTCGACGACGAGGTGGTGCGCACCATGACCACGGTGCGCAATGGGGAGGTCACCTTCCCGCCACCGCCCATCCAGGTCTCCGCCGCCCCCGCGGCCGCCGCCCCGGCAGCCGCCGCGGTGCCCGCCGTCGTCGAGGCGCCCAAGAAGCCCCAGCCGTGGTGGCGCCCGGTGGTCACCATCGGGATCGCCGCCGTGGCGCTGATCGCGCTGCTCACCGTGGCGCCGCAGAGCTTCGTCGCGTTGTTCGGGATCTTCGCCCTGGCCGTCGTCGTGGGTTACTACGTGGTCTGGAATGTCACCCACGCGCTGCACACCCCGCTGATGAGCGTCACCAATGCCGTCAGCGGCATCATCGTGGTGGGTGCCATCACGCAGCTGGGCAGTGACAACTGGGCCGTGAAGATCCTTGCCTTCGTCGCGGTGCTGATTGCCAGCATCAACATCTTCGGCGGCTTCACCGTCACCCACCGCATGCTCCAGATGTTCAAGAAGGAGGCCTGAGCACGATGTTGGACAACTTCGTCACGGCGACCTACATCGTCTCCGGTCTGCTGTTCATCCTGGCCCTGCAGGGCCTGAGCAAGCACGAGACCGCCAAGCGGGGCAATGCCCTGGGTGTGCTCGGCATGCTGCTGGCTCTGGTGGCCACCAACTTCTACATGGGCTGGACCGACATCACCGGTGACGGGGCCGACCTCGGTGCCGTCGCGCTGCTGCTGGTGGCCGTCGTGGCCGGCGGCGCCATCGGGGTGCGCAAGGCGCTCAAGGTGGAGATGACCGGCATGCCCGAGCTGATCGCGCTGCTGCACTCCTTCGTCGGTGCCGCCGCGGTGCTGGTGGGCTTCAACTCCTATCTGGACGCCCCGCACGCCAATGCCTTCCACCTGACCGAGGTGGCGCTGGGCATCTTCATCGGCGCGGTCACCTTCACCGGCTCGATCGTCGCCTGGGGCAAGCTCAACGGCAAGATCGCCTCCAAGCCGCTGGCCCTGCCCGGGCGCAACCTGCTGAACCTGGCCGCCGTGATCGCCATCGTGGTGCTGACGGTGGTCTTCGTACAGGCGCCGTCGGTGCTCTGGCTGGTGCTGATCACCATCATCTCGCTGCTGCTGGGCATCCACCTGGTGGCCTCGATCGGCGGCGCGGACATGCCCGTCGTGATCTCCATGCTGAACTCCTACTCCGGCTGGGCGGCGGCCTTCAGCGGCTTCATGCTGAACATGAACGTGCTGATCATCACCGGCGCGTTGGTGGGTGCCTCCGGCGCCATCCTGAGCTACATCATGTGCAAGGCGATGAACCGCTCCTTCATCTCGGTGATCCTGGGCGGCTTCGGGGACTCGACGGCCACCGGCCCGGTGGTGGAGGGCGAACACACCGAGCTCAGCGCTGCCGAGGTGGCGGAGCTGCTGGGCGACGCCAAGAGCGTCGTGATTGCCCCCGGCTATGGCATGGCCGTGGCGCAGGCACAGTATCCCGTCGCGGAGCTGACCAAGGCGATGGAGGCCAATGGCACCGAGGTGCGGTTTGCGATCCACCCCGTCGCGGGACGGCTGCCCGGGCACATGAACGTGCTGCTGGCCGAGGCACATGTGCCCTACGACATCGTGCTGGAGATGGACGAGATCAACGACGACTTCCCAGAGACCGACGTGGTGCTGGTGATCGGTGCCAATGACACCGTCAACCCGGCCGCGATGGAACCGGGCCTGCCGATCAGTGGCATGCCGGTGCTGAAGGTCTGGGAGGCGCGCAAGGTGATTGTCTTCAAGCGCTCGATGAGCGCGGGCTATGCCGGGGTGCAGAACCCGCTCTTCTTCCGGGAGAACACTTCGATGTGCTTCGGCGACGCCAAGGCCACCGTGCAGGCGATCCTGGCGGCGTTGCCGTCGGGCGGCAAGCAGGGTGCGATCGGCGCCTGAACCCACGCCGCGTACCCAGTACGACGCCCCCGGACCAGGGTGGTCCGGGGGCGTCGTGGCGTGTGGGTGGCTCAGCTGATCACGCCGAAGCTGTAGCCGCGCTTCCTGAGGTCCTTGATGATGGCCGGCAGGGCGTTGGTGGTCAGCGGATTGGGATGGTAGTCGTGCATCAGCACCACCAGCACATTGTCCTTGTCCGCGCCGTACCCGCGGGCGGTGCGCTGCACATTGGCGATCATGTCCTGGGTGGTGCTGTGCGGGACGGAGGAGTCCGCGTCGCCATCCATCGAGTTCCAGTCGATGTAGCTCATCCCGCGCTTGGCCAGCATCGCGTCGGTGGGGCCCATCCGCTTCCAGGACTGGTGACCGCCGGGGTAGCGGTAGGCCGTGGTGGCGAACTGCTTGCCCACGGCCGACTGCACCGCCGCGACGGCCCAGTCGATGTCGCAGGAGACATTCTCCGGGGAGCCGGCGCCGCCCGGGTACAGGTAGCGGTAGTGGTGGCCGTAGGAGTGGATCGCGATGGAATGGCCTTCCGCGATCTGCTGCTGCACGAGGGTGGCGTTGAACTCGCCGATCTGGCGGGCGACGACGAAGAAGGTGGCCGGCACCTTCTCGTCGCGCAGGATCCGCATGATCTGCGGCGTGGTCACGCCATTGGGGCCGTCGTCGAAGGTCAGGAAGGCGATCTTCTTCTTGGGCTGGGGCGCCTTGTGGTTCATCCAGGCGAAGACCTGCTTGGCCGGGTAGGCATAGCCCTGCGCGATGGCGGCGTGGTTGGTGCCGGGCTTGACCAGCCGGTCGGCGGGCCAGGCGGTGTTCTTCGGCGTGCCCGCCGGGCTCATCGCGGTGGGGCCGATGGTGATTCCGGGCTGGGCGCACTTCGGCTTGACCAGGTTCTTGTTGGGCCGGTCATTCTGCACCATGGTGACGGGGGTGAGCACCAGCGGGCCCTGGTCCAGCACGGCGGAGGGGCCAGTGGGGGTGGCGGCGGGGCTGGGGCTGGCGGACCTGTCCGTCTGGGGGGAGGCGGAGGCTCCCGACGCCGCTGAGCCGGCCGGAGTGGAATCGGCCGGGCTGGAGCCGGGCGGGGTGGATCCGCCGGCCGCGGCGCAGCCCGCAAAGACCAGCGAGGCCGTGAGCGGGAGCAGGGCGGTACGGAGGCGAGAGCGGGACATGCGGACCTTTCACGAACGCAGCGGAGGAATCAGGATCCATCGAACACCCAAAAGGGGGCAGAGTCAGCATCCATCCGGTCAGGGGCCGCCGTGGCCCGCCTCGGCCCAGACTGTCAGAGGGGACGTCTAGGTTGGGAGCATGACAGAACTGCCACCGCCCAGTGACCCGGACGACCCCTTCGAGGCTCCCCCGGATGACCTGTGGGAGCAGGCGCCCCCGGAGGATCTGGAGCTGGCCGCGCCGATGTCGCGCCGCCGGCCGCCGCGGGAGGTCGAGCAGTTGCCCGGCCAGACGGTGGCGGAGCAGGCATTGGTGGTGCTGCGACGGCTGGTGGGCCGGGCCGATGCCGGCTTCCACCCCGGCCAGCTGGAGGCCGTGCTGGCCCTGGTGGAGCAGCGGCAGCGGGCCCTGGTGGTGCAGCGCACCGGCTGGGGCAAGTCGGCCGTCTACTTCGTCGCGACGGCCCTGCGCCGGGCCCAGGGGGCGGGGCCGACGGTGATCGTCTCGCCCCTGCTGGCCCTGATGCGGGACCAGATCGCCGCGGCTGGGCGGGCCGGGGTACGGGCGGTGACCATGAACTCGGCGAATGCCACCGACTGGGGCGAGGTGTCGGGGCAACTGGCCCGTGACGAGGTGGACGTGCTGCTGATCAGCCCGGAGCGGCTGAACAATCCGGGCTTCCGGACAGAGCAGTTGCCGGACCTGGCGGCCCGGTGCGGCTTGCTGGTGGTGGACGAGGCGCATTGCATCTCCGACTGGGGGCATGACTTCCGGCCCGACTACCGCCGGATCAAGGATCTTCTCCTGGAGCTTCCCCGGGACACCCCGGTGCTGGCCACCACCGCCACGGCCAACTCCCGGGTGGTGGCCGACGTGGCGGAGCAGCTGGGGGCCGCGCGGAGCGAGCCCGGCGCCCAGCCGGGGGACAGGCATGAGGTGCTGACCATTCGTGGCCCGCTGGCGCGGGAATCGCTGCGGCTGGGGGTCCTGCGGCTGCCGCATGCCGAGAGTCAGCTGGCCTGGTTGTGCGCCCATCTGGGCGACTTCGACGGCTCGGGGATCATCTACACGCTGACGGTCTCCGCCGCCGAGGACGTGGCCCGGGCACTGGGGGAGTCGGGTTATGCGGTCAAGGCCTACACCGGCCGGACCGACGTGGCGGAACGGGAGGCGCTGGAGAATGCCCTGCGGGGCAATGAACTGAAGGCGCTGGTGGCCACCTCTGCGTTGGGGATGGGCTTTGACAAGCCGGATCTTGGGTTCGTGATCCATCTGGGGGCGCCCAGTTCACCCGTCGCGTACTACCAGCATGTCGGCCGCGCCGGCCGCGGGGCGGTCAATGCGGATGTGCTGCTGCTGCCCAGCGCGGCGGATCGGGACATCTGGCACTACTTCGCCACCGCCTCCATGCCCGACGAGCAGCAGGCGGCGGCCGTCATCCAGGCCCTGGCGGAGGCCGGCAAGCCGCTGTCCACCGCGGCGCTGGAGACCATCGTCGACGTGCGCAGGAGTCGGTTGGAATTGCTGCTCAAGGTGCTGGACGTCGACGGGGCAGTGCGACGGGTGAAGGGCGGTTGGGCTGGGACGGGGCAAGCGTGGCGCTACGACGCGGCCCGCTATGCCCGGGTGGCCCAGGCAAGGGAACGTGAACAGCAGTTGATGGTGGACTACCAGGCCGGTGAGCGGTGCCGGATGGCCTTCCTCACCGACGCGTTGGACGACCCGGAGTCCCACGACTGCGGCCGTTGCGATGTCTGCGCCGGGCCCTGGTATGACCCGTCGTTGCCGGAGGCGGCCGTGGTGGCGGCGCGTACCGCGCTGGACCGGCCGGGGGTGCTGCTGGAGCCGCGCGGCATGTGGCCCACCGGGATGGATCGGTTGGGAGTGCCGGTCAAGGGCAAGATCAAGACCGGCCCCGAGGATGGCCGCGTGCTGGCCCGGCTGACCGATCTTGGGATCGGCCAGCGGCTGCGTTCGCTCTTGTCGGAGCCGGATGCGCCGGTTCCCGATGAGATCCTGCGAGCGTGTATTCCGGTGCTGCGGGAGTGGGGCTGGGCGGAGCGTCCCGTGGCCGTGGCGCACGTTCCCTCGCGCAGCCACCCGCAGCTGGTGGAGTCCTTGGCGTCGGGTCTGGCGCGGCTGGGCCGGATGGTTGATCTTGGTGCTCTTGATCTTTCCGACGGTGGCCCGACGGGGGAGCACGGGGGAAATTCCGCCTTCCGGCTGGCCGGGGTCTGGGGCCGGGTGGTGGTGGGCCCGGCGCTGGCCGATCAGTTGGCGTCGGTGACCGGGCCGGTGCTGCTGGTGGATGACCTGGTGGATTCGCGGTGGACCATGACGGTGGCCTCGGTGGCCCTGCGCGAGGCCGGCGCCCCGTCGGTGCTGCCCTTCGCCCTGGCCCTGCAGGCCTGACGCTGGCTCGCTCGCGTCTCGCGTCGCGGTACCGGCTCGAGACCAGGGTCACCGCTCCGGACGCGGTGTAGCTGGACGCGCAGATCTCCCGGCTGGCCACCATCCTTCGGCAGGGCGGCGACGAAGATTCGTTTGAGGTGCGGCGCGCCACCGCGCTGGGCCTGTTCGGAACCCCGGCGCGGGCGCTGCAGACCAAGAGCGTTGAGGCGAATCGGTTGATGCAGGCGGTGGACCGTCAGCCCGGCTTCCGGGAGTGCGGTGTCGGGCTGGGGGGCGCACAAGTTCCTGAAGCGGTGAGGCTCACTCCGTCGGCGGCACCCAGTAGGGATCGCGGCCGATGAAGGCGATCAGCTTCTGCTCACTGGAGGCATCGTCGGCAACCGGCTGCTGCTGGCCGAACTCGCCGGACTCGCGCAGCATCTTCTCCTGCTGCTTCATGCCCCTCAACATCCGGGCGCACTCGGCGCTGTCCAGACCACTGTTCTGCCCGGTGGCGACGGCGAGGTCCCAGCTGTGCATGAAGATGTCGGGCACGTAGTAGTTCTCGATCGCATCCACCAGCGGCTGCCGGCCGAAGTGCTTGTCCCGGAGCTCGATCTGTTCCGCCTTGGGATTGTCCAGCAGCGTCTGCAGCTGCTCGCAGTGGTGCCGCCAGGCATTCGCGGGGTCCGGAGCGATGGCGTCGATCTGCCCGAAGGTGACGCCCTCGGCAGAGCCGAACAGACCCCGCGACCATTCGATCAGGTGACGGACGACGTCCACCGCGCGCCAACCGTCGACGGGGGTGGGGGCACTCCAGTCCGAGACGTGCTCGGTCAGGCGGGCGAAGTTCTTGGCGACGGCTGCGTGGTGCTCGGCCACGGCCTTGCGGTTCTCACTCATGCCCCCAGTCTGCCGTGCCGACGGCAACTCTGCGAGCATGGCGTGGTGACCCTGCGACATGAACAGGCCGTTGAGCGCGCCCGGCTGCTGACCGTGCACACCGTCGAGGTTGACCTGGACCTGCGGGACGCCGACGACGCAGACGTCAGCACCTTCGCCAGCCGGACCACCATCACCTTCGACTGCGCCCAAGGGGGCGGGAGCACCTTCCTGGACTTCCGCGGCCAGGCCCTGGAGAAGGTGGTGCTCAACGAAGAATCCATCGTCCCGGACTGGGCCGACGGACGGATCCAGCTCACCAACCTGGCCGAACACAATCGGGTGGAGGTCAGCGGCACCATGACCTTCAGCGGCGACGGCGAGGGCCTCCACCGGCATGTCGACGCCACGGACGGCCGGAGCTACCTCTATGCCATGAGCTTCCTCGACGCCGCCCCGCGCTGGTTCGCCTGCTTCGACCAGCCGGACCTGAAGGCCCGCTACTCCCTCCAGGTGCAGGCCCCCAAGGGATGGCTGGTGCGCGGAAACTCACCGGCCCGGACCCCCGCGCCGGGCTGCTGGGAACTCCCGCCCAGCCAACCCCTGCCCAGCTACCTGGTCACCCTGGTGGCCGGTCCGTGGGCGGAGGTCACGCACGAGCACCCGTCGGCCCAGGGGCCGGTGCGGCTGGCCCTGTACGCCCGGCAGAGCCTGGCCGACGAGCTGCGCCGTGACGCCGACGAGCTGTTCACGGTGACCGGTGCCGGTCTGGACGCCTATCAGGAGCTCTTCCGGACCCCCTACGCCTTCGGTGACTACCTGCAGGTCTTCGCCCCCGACTTCAATGCCGGGGCCATGGAGAATGCCGGCTGCGTGGTGCTGCGCGAGCAGTACCTGCACCGCGGCGCGGCCACCGCCGCCCAGCGCGCGGGCCGGGCCGGCATCATCGCCCACGAGCTGGCGCACCAGTGGTTCGGCAATCTGGTCACCATGCGCTGGTGGGATGAGCTGTGGCTGAACGAGTCCTTCGCCGAATACCTGGGTCACCGGATCTGCAGCCAGGTCACCGAACACGACCTGTGGATCGAGTTCGGGCTGGACCGCAAGCACTGGGGCAGCGCCGCGGACCAGGGGCCCAGCACGCACCCCGTCGCCGGCAATGGCGCCGCGGACACCACCGCCGCGCTCGCCAATTTCGACGGGATCAGCTACGCCAAGGGGGCCGCCGTGCTGCGGCAACTGGTGGACTGGCTGGGCGAGGAGCGGTTCATCGCGGGCCTGCGGGAGCACTTCGCCAGGCACGCCTTCGGCAATGCCACCATGGCTGACCTGGCCGACGCGTGGCGGGCCCAGGGTGCGACGGGCCTGGACGAGTGGCTCGGCATCTGGCTGGGCACCACCGGCCTGGACCTGCTGCGCGTCCAGCCCCAGCCGCTGCGCCTGGAGCGCGTCGAGACCGCCACACCGCGGCCGCATGCCCTCCGGGTTGCCACCTTCGCCCCCGACGGCAGCCAGCGGGCCGCCCAGGACCTGCAGGTGGTGGCCGACTGCACGCCCCTGGAGCTGCCCGTCGCCTCCGGTGACCTGGTGTTGCCCGATGCCGAGGACCGGTGCTGGGCCCGGCTCCGCCCCCTGGTGCTGGACGGCGAGCTCACCGACGCCCCGCTGTCCGCGCTGCCCACCCCGGCCGCTCGGGCGGCCCTGCTGGGCGCGGTCAAGGATGCCGTGCGTTCAGCCGAACTGGACCCCGGCAAGGCCCTGGATCTGCTGCTGGAAAACCTGGCCGGCGAGTCGCACGACACCATCCTGGAGGCCGAGCTGGCGCTGGCTCGGGAGTGCGCCGGGCCCTTCTGCCCACCCGCCGCTCGCGCCGGACGTCGTGGCCGGCTGACCGCCGCCCTCGACGGCCTCCTGGCCGCGGCCGCACCCCAGACGGACCGCTATCTGCTGGCCCAGCGTGCCCTGCTCACCTGCTGCGACGACCCGGACCGCCTCACCGGCCTGTTGAACGGGGAGACCCCGCGTCCCCTGGGCCCCGACGACCGCTGGCCGCGGTGCAGCGGATCGTGCTGCTGGGCGGTGACCCGGAGCTGATCGCCCGGGAGAGCGCGCGGGACGGCTCCAGCGCCGGGGAACTGGCCGCGCTCACCGCCGGTGCCGCCGTCGGCACCGGCGAGGCCAAGCGTCGGGCCCTGGCCGAGGTGTTGACCAGCCGCGACGCCCCGGCCTACCGGTTGGCCGCGATCTCGCGCGGACTCTTCCCGGCCGAACAGTTCGAACTCACCCAACCCCTGGCCGCGCAATGGTTCGCCCGGATCAACCGGCTCTCCCAGTGGCGGCAGGGTTGGGGCCTGACCGGGATCATCCGGGCCGGCCTGCCGCTGGGCCACGCCGACGACGACACCCTCACCGCCGCTGAAGAGGCCCTGAATGACCCGGCCCTGGACCCGACGGTGGGCCGGGCGCTGCGCGACGGGCTGGAGCAGTTGTCCCGCCAGAACCGCAGCTGGCACGCCTTCGGCTGAACCCGCCCGACGCGCCCGCGCGGTCAACGGCAGCCAGTGGGGGTAGTTATGCTGGTTGACACTGTGGCGCGAGCCGGTTCGCGCCCCGAGCCGGTCAGGGGAAGCATCTGTGACTGTCACCGAATCGTCTGCGCCCGAGCCCACCGAGCCCAACCAGCAGGGCATCGAGCAGCCCGAGCAGCCCGGGAAGAAGGGCCGCGGTGGGCGGCTGGCTGCCTTGGGTCTGGGGTCGCTGGCGCTGCTGGCGGTGGGCGTCTACGGTGCCGGCTACGCCATGGCGGGGGACAAGCTGCCCCGCAATGCCTCGGTGGAGGGCGTCGCGGTGGGCGGCATGGATGAGGCCCAGGCCACCGCCAAGCTCACCGAGCAGCTGAAGCAGCGGGCCACGGCGCCCATCACCCTGGCCGCGGACAAGAAGCAGGTCACCGTCAAGCCCGCCGAGGCCGGGCTCGCGGTGGACTATCCCGCCACCATCGAGCAGGCCGGTGCCGGCAAGTCCCTCAACCCGTCGCACATCTGGAATGTGCTGCGCGGCGGCGGGGAGATGGACCTGGTGAAGCGGGTGGACGACGCCACGCTGAAGCGGGCCGTCGAGGCGCAGGCCAAGACCTTCGCGGTGCAGCCCGTCGACGCCAAGGTGGCGCTGCAGCGGGAGAAGATCACCGTCACCGACGGGGTGGTGGGCACCGCGCTGGATGTCGACGCCGCCAGCGCCGCGGTGAAGAAGACCTGGCTGCAGGGCACCTCCGTCGGGGCCCCGATCACGCGCACCGAGCCGCAGCTGACCACCGAGGAGGCCAAGACCTTCGCCGAGAAGGACCTCAAGCCCCGGGTGAGCGCGCCGCTGCTGTTGGACGTCGGCAAGCCGAAGAAGGTGGAGCTCACCGGTCCCGGCATCGGGGAGCTGACCACCATCAGCACTAAGGACGGCAACTTCGTCGCCACCCCCAACCTGGACAAGCTGTTCAAGGCCGCGGAGCGCAAGGCGGAGCCGCTGGGGCTGAAGGCGCCGCAGGATGCCAAGTGGCAGCTGTCGGGCGGCAAGCCCACCCTGGTGCCCGGCAAGCCGGGGGAGGGGATTGACCGCAAGGCCTTCGACAAGCTGGTCCCGGCGGCCATGACCAAGACCGGCGCGGAGCGCACCATCACGATGCCGGTCACCAAGAAGGAGCCGGAACACACCACGGAGGAGGCCAAGAAGGCCGCCCCCACCAAGGTGACCGGCGAGTTCACCACGTCCTTCCCGCACGCGGACTACCGCAACACCAACCTGGGGATCGCCGCGCAGCGGGTGAACAACACCTACATTGCCCCGGGTGAGACCTTCAGCATGAACGACACCATCGGGCCGCGCGATGCCGGATCCGGTTTCGTCGACGGCTGGGTGGTCTCCGGTGACCACCTGAAGAAGGAGAATGCCGGCGGCATCTCCCAGAGCGGCACCACCGTGTTCAATGCGCTGTTCTTCTCCGGCCTGGAGCATGTGGAGCACCAGCCGCACACCATGTACTTCGACCGCTATCCGGCCGGCCGGGAGGCGACGCTGTACTACGGCAGCATCGACGTGAAGTTCAAGAATGACACCCCCTACGGCGCCATTATGCAGGCCTATGTGAATCCGTCGTCGCCGGGGGAGAAGGGCTCCATCACCGTCAAGGTCTGGTCCACGCCGGTCTACGACAAGGTGGAGTCCACCGCGCTGGAGAAGTCCAACTTCACCACCGGCCGCAAGTTGGAGCGCTCCGGCAGCCAGTGCCATGACCAGGCCGCCGCGCCCGGCTTCACCGTGAACTATGCCCGGCTCTTCTACAAGGGCGGCAAGGTTGTCAAGCGAGAACCCTACAGTTGGACCTACTCACCTACGGACGAGATCGTCTGCAAGTGAGCTGGGACATCGGTTGTAGAGTGATTTCGTCACCGTCGGAATGCGGCGCTGACCACGAACTTCATCTGTGAGGAGACCCCAGTGACCTACGTCATTGCGCAGCCGTGTGTGGACGTCAAGGACCGTGCTTGCGTCGAGGAGTGCCCGGTTGACTGCATCTACGAGGGCAACCGCATGCTCTACATCCACCCCGAGGAGTGCGTGGACTGTGGCGCCTGCGAGCCGGTCTGCCCGGTGGAGGCGATCTTCTACGAGGACGACGTCCCGGCCGAGTTCAAGGAGTATTACGACGTGAACGTCGACTTCTTCGACGGCGTCGGCTCGCCCGGTGGCGCCTCCAAGCTGGGCACCATTGACAAGGACCACCCGGTGGTTGCCGCGCTGCCTCCGCAGGGTGAATGACCGCACCGGTGAACAACCAGCAGCACGAGTTCGACGGGCGCGTCCGGCAGCGGGATCCACTGTCGGCGCGCCTGCCGGCTTTCCCGTGGGATTCGCTGGCCGACGCCAAGCAGCGCGCCGCGGCCCATCCCGGTGGCATCTGTGACCTGAGCGTCGGCACTCCGGTGGATCCGACCCCGCAGCTGGCCATCGATGCGTTGGCCGCCGGAGCCACCCGCTGGGCCGGCTACCCGACGGTCTGGGGCACGCCCGCGCTGCGGCAGTCGATCATCGGCTACCTGGAGCGACGCTGGCAGGCCCGCGGCCTGACCGAGCGCAATGTGCTGCCGGTGATCGGCACCAAGGAACTGGTGGCCTGGCTGCCCACCCAGTTGGGGCTGGGCCCCGACGACCTGATCGTCATCCCCAGCACCGCCTACCCCACCTATGAGGTGGGCGCGGCGATCGTCGGTGCAACGGTGCAGCGCTGCGACGATCCGGCGCGGATCGACGGGATCCCGGCGCTGGTCTGGATCAACTCCCCGGCCAACCCGCACGGCGCGATCCTCAGCCCGGAGCAGACCCGGGCGTGGGTTGACTACGCCCGCAGCGTCGGCGCCGTGCTGGCCTCTGACGAGTGCTACGGCGAATTCGGCTGGGAGGCCGAGCCGTGCAGCGTGCTGGACGCCGAGATCTGCGGCGGTAGCTTCGACGGCCTGCTGGCGGTGCACTCGCTGAGCAAGCGCTCCAACATGGCCGGCTACCGTGGCGGCTTCATCGCCGGCGACGACAAGCTGTGCATGGAGCTGCTGGAGCTGCGCAAGCACGGCGGCATGATGCTGCCCGGCCCGGTGCAGGACGCGATGGTGGCCGCGCTGGACGACCACGCCCACGTCGAGGAGCAGCGGCAGCGCTACCTGGCCCGACGCGCCATCCTGAAGCCGGCGCTGGAAGAGGCCGGTTTCACCATCGACCACTCCGAGGGTTCGCTCTACCTGTGGGCCACCCGCGGCGAGGACTGCCGGCAGACCATCGACTGGCTGGCCGAGCGCGGCATCCTGGCCGCCCCGGCCGACTTCTACGGCACCGCCAGCAGCCAGCACGTCCGGATCGCGCTGACCGCCAGCGACGAGCGGATCGCCGCCGCCGCCCAGCGGCTGACGGGCTGAGGTTCAGCGTTCTGCTGCGGCGACGCCTCCGTCACCGTGATGGATGCAGACGACTCCTCGGTCGCGGAGTTCCCGCTCCGTCTGCGGGCTGAGGCTGGCCGTGGTGGCAACAGCGACGGCCAGCCCTCCCCACGCGGGGCTTGGGCCCGATGCGGTGATGGACCGGCGCTGCCAGTCTGGCGACAGCGCAGCCTGCATAGCGTCGAGCTCAAGGTCGGAGTGGGGTACCTCGATGATGACCACCCGATCCTGGGGCGTGATTTCGGCAGCCTTGATGACGTCGGTCGCCTCGGCCCCGTGGCCGACCTTGGTGAAGACTTCGATGTATGCGCCGTCTCGGGACAAGGCGGTGCCGACGAAGATGTCCCTGTGAGTCCCGGCCAGATGGGAGAGGCGCGGTTCCACCGTTCCCAGCGAGGGATGGGCTTGACCGCTGGACGGAAGCGGGGCGCATCCCGGACTCGGTGTTGGGGCGAAGGCGGAGGCGCGCGCATGTCGTGCTCCGGAGATCGCGAGAACATCCCCGGACCCGGAGTTGTCATCCGCCGGTTCAGCTGTGTCTGCCGAAGTGCCGCAGGCCGCCAACAAGGGCAGGACGACCAAGGACAAGGTGATGAGTCGGGGAGTGCGCCGAGTCAGGTGCATGGTGACTAATCACCCCATCGAAGCGTGGTGTCTCCCCCCAAGAGCGCCGATTCGATCCGCCGACCAATCGTGCCTCGAGACTTCTTCACAGGAGTTCCCATCCTAGTTGAGCTGGCCCTGTTTGACCGCTAGCGGTGTTTCACTTCCGGGCGCCAGCCTTTGGGATCGATCGGTTCTGGTCTTCCGGAGGTAAGTTCACGCACGCAGCGTGATCGTCGCCTCCGTGGGCTTCTCCTGGCCCGCCGAGGTGGCAGTCCACTGGGCCAGCTCGTCGCCCTTGAGCGTCAGGGTGCGCTGACCGACGGCCACCCCGGTGATGCCGGTCTGGCGGGTGGTCGTCAGGGTCAGTTGGGTGGCGGCCCACAGCTGCTGCTGGTTGGCCGAGTTCAGGGTGAGCCGCGCCTGCCCCTGGCTGTGCTTCACCGAGCCGTTGAAGGCCCTGGTCAGCAGGGTTTCGGCCAGGTTGGTGCTGGGCGCCTCGGTTCGCCGGTCGATGCAGCTGACCGTCGCGGGGGAGTGGCCGGTCAGGGCGCTGGCCCAGGCCTTGGAGACCTCGACGTGCTTGCGGTAGCCCTCTGGCACGCCCGACTTCTGCACCTCCTGCGCGACGTCGTTGATGTCCCCGGACTCCCAACCCGGCACCTTGACCAGGCCGTCGTAGAACTTGCCGGTGGAATACCACGGGTCCATGATCTGCTCCACCGTGCCCCAGCCCTGGCTGGGCCGCTGCTGGAAGAGGCCCACCGAGTCCCGGTCACCGTAGTCGATGTTGCGCAGCTTGGACTCCTGCTTGGCGGTCGCCAGGGCGATCGACGCGGCGCGGGCGGGCAGCCCGCGCCGGATGGACTCCGCCACGATGATGGCGGCATTCTCCGACTGCTCCAGGCTGAGGGTGTCGGACACCTCCCCGACGCTGACCGTGCACTGCTCGGCGGGCGGCACCACCATCGTCACCGAGGAGGTGATCTTGTTCACCAGCCAGCCGGCGCCCACCACCAGCAGCACGATGGCCACCAGCAGTGCCAGCAAGGAATTGCGTCGGGGAGAGGCCATCAGTTCTGGTGCAGGTCCGTGTTGAGCACGATCTTGTGCTCCCCGCGCTGCTTGGCAATCACTGCGCCGGTCTGGGAATCCCGCAGGTACAGGATGTCGCTGGCGCCGCTCAGCTCGGTGGCCTTGACCACCTGACCGTCGGGCAGCTTCACCTTGGTGCCGGCGGTCACGTACAGCCCGGCCTCCACCACGCAGTTGTCACCCAGCGAGATGCCGACGCCGGCCTCGGCCCCCAGCAGGCAGCCCTTGCCGATGCTGATCACCTGCTTGCCGCCACCGGACAGGGTGCCCATGATGGAGGCGCCACCGCCCACGTCGGAGCCGTCGTCCACGGTGACCCCGGCCGAGATCCGGCCCTCCACCATCGAGTGTCCCAGGGTGCCGGCGTTGAAGTTCACGAAACCCTCGTGCATCACGGTGGTGCCCTCGGCCAGGTGTGCTCCCAGCCGCACCCGGTCCGCGTCGCCGATCCGCACGCCCGACGGCAGGACGTAGTCCACCATCCGCGGGAACTTGTCGATCCCCAGCACGTTGACGATCCCGCGGGTGTTGCGCAGCGCCAGCCGCACCAGCTCGAAGCCCTCCACCGCGCACGGCCCGGCCGAGGTCCACACCACATTGGGCAGCACACCGAAGATGCCGTCCAGGTTCAGCCCGTGCGGCTGGACCAGGCGGTGGCTGAGCAGGTGCAGCCGCAGGTAGGCGTCGCTGACGGTGGCCGGGGCCTCGTCCAGGGTGATCTCGGTCTTGACCAGGGTGATCTTCACCCGCCGGTCCACGTCCTCGGTCTGCGCGGCCACCATCTGGCGGGGCGCCTTGTCCTGCTCGGTGGCAGTGCCCAGCGCGGGCATGGGGTACCAGGTGTCCAGCACCTGACCGGATTCGTGGACGGTGGCGAGGCCCCAGCCCCAGGCAGATCGAGTCGCGTCAGTCATGTCGCACAGCCTAGCCGCCGGCACCCACCCGGACAGGCAAGCCACGGTCCTGGGCGACGATGATCCCGTGACCCGTGGTTCCCTCGGCGCGCACCAGCACCAGCGGCACCTGTTCGGGGTCGATCTGGGCCGCGGTCAGGGCGTCCAGCTCGTCCAGGGCCAGGGGGCGCCCGGCGGGCACCTCGGGCAGTGCCAGCTCGAAGGCCATCAGCGCCTTGACCACCAGCCGCTGCAGCGCCCGCAGGTCGGTTGCCCGCTCCCGCAGGTAGTCATTCTGCATCCCCTGGAAGAGCTCGATCGACTGCTCGAAGGTCTGCTGCACGGCCTCGACGGCGTGCTGGCCGTCGTCCAGGCGCTGGCGGCAGCCCTTGCCGATCGACGGATCGTGCAGCATGGCGCGCAGCGCACCCAGGACCGCCCCGGTCACCCCGGCCTCCGGCATCTTGGCGGCCAGGCCCTCGATGAAGCCGTCGGCCGCCGCCATCGCGGTCTCCAACCGGACCCTCTCCTGCTCCGGGCCACCGGCCGGGATGTAGGCGGCCACGTCGGGTTCCAGTTCCAGGTAGGCCAGGGACTCGGCATCCGGAGCAGAATCCGGGCGGTCCCCGAAGTTGCGCTCCGCCAGCTGCCGGACTGCCTCCAGCGCGCGGTGCGCCTCCGGGCCGCTGGCCCGCACCAGGAGCTCGTCGCCCTGCTGCAGCCCCAGCGCCTGCAGTTGGGTGATGCTGGCCGCGTCCCCGCTCTGGCCACTGGGCGCGACGAAGGTCACCTGGGCATCCAGGTCAGCCAGGGCCAGCACCACGGCCGACGAGGGACGGGCGTGCAAGCCATGCCGGGCCCCCACCCGGGTGCGCAGCTCCAGCACCTCGGTGGTGCCGGCTGCCGCGGGCCCGGCCGGTTCGGCGGCGGGCGCGGCGTCGGGTGGGGCGCCCCCGTCGGTCAGGTGTTGCTGCTTGGCCAGCAGGGCATTGGCGGCCTCGGACTCGACGGCGTCCAGCGTTGCGCCAGCGGCGGCGGCCACCGTCGCGGCCACCAGCCCCTCCACCAGCGGTGCCGGGCACAGCCGGACCCGCCCGGCCACCTCGGGATCCACGAATTCCAGCGCCATCTCCGCCGAGAGCAGGGCGCTGCCCAGGTCCAGCAGCACCAGGGTGCCGTCGGGCGAATCCGCCTGCTCGTAGGCGGCCGCGATCGCCGCCGCGTCGGTGCCGATGGTGGACTGGTCCAGCCCGGCCGCGGGCAGCACCCGCAGCCCACTGCCGTCGGGCACCATCTGGCTGGCCAGGCCGATGGCTGCGGTGGCCAGGGCATGGCTGTGCGAGACGACGACGATGGAAATCACTGCATCCCCCGAATGGTTGAGTTGTGGTCCTGCACTCGGCTCACGAGAGCGTGCGTTCGGCCGACTCCAGCAGCATCACCATGCTGGTGGCTCCCGGGTCCTGGTGGCCCGCGCTGCGCTCGCCCAGGTAGGAGGCGCGCCCCTTGCGCGCCACCATCGCGATGGTGGCCTCCCGGCCGGCCGTTGCCGCCTGCACCCCCGCCTCCAGGCAAGCCGCCACGCTGTCGGTGGTCTCCTCCATCGCCTCGACGGCCGGCTGCAGCGCGTCCACCAGGGTCTTGTCGCCCAGCCCGGCCTTCCCGCGGGAGAGCACCCCGTCCAGACCGGCGCGCCAGGCCTTCGCCATCGCGGTGGGGGAGTCCTCGGGCTCCAGCGCCCCGGCGAAGCGCAGCAGGAAGGTGCCGTAGAGCGGGCCGGAGGCGCCCCCGACCGTGCTGACCAGCGTCATGCCGGCCTTCTTCAGGTAGGTGGCGGCGTCCGGGAAGTCCGCGACGTCCAGGGCCTGGACGGCCTTCATCCCGCGGTCCAGGTTCGATCCGTGGTCGGCGTCGCCGATCAGCCGGTCGAGTTCGGTCAGTTCGGCCGCGTGCTGGTTGATCTGGGCGGCGAAATCGGCCATCCAGGCCGCAACGGTAGAGGTGTCCACGTCAGCAACCCCAGCGCAGTCCGGGAGTGTTCACCGGCGCGTCCCACAACGTGAGCAGATCCTCGTCGGCCCTGAGCAGCGTGAGGGAGAGCCCCGCCATCTCCAGCGACGTGATGTAGCTGCCCACCAGATTGCGGGCCACGGTGACCCCCTTGCCGGCCAGGACCTTGTGGATCTCGCCGTACATCAGGTACTGCTCCATCAGCGGGGTACCGCCCATGCCGTTGACGAAGCAGATCACCGGGGAACCGGTGAAGTCCAGGTCGGCCAGGATGGGGTCGACCAGCAGCTGCGCCAGCTCCCGCGCGGGGGCCAGCGCGCGGCGCTCCCGGCCGGGCTCACCATGGATCCCGATCCCCAGCTCCATCTCGTCGTCAGCCAGCTCGAAGGTGGGCTTGCCGGCGGCGGGCACGGTGCAGGAGGTGAGCGCCATCCCCATCGAGCGGCCCTGCCCGTTGACGGTACGGGCCAGCGCCACCAGGGCATCCAGGTCCCGGCCCTGCTCCGCGGCGGCCCCGACGATCTTCTCCAGCAAGACCGTCACGCCCACCCCGCGTCGGCCCGCGGTGTAGAGCGAATCGGTGACGGCGACGTCGTCGTCGGTGACCACGGCCTCCACCCGGATGCCGGACTCGGCGGCGGCCAGTTCCGCCGCCATCTCGAAGTTCATGACGTCGCCGGTGTAGTTCTTCACGATGTGCAGCACGCCCGCGCCGCCGTCGACGGCCGTGGTGGCCGCCATGATCTGGTCCGGCACCGGGGAGGTGAAGACCTCACCGGCGCAGGCGGCATCCAGCATGCCGAGCCCGACGAAGCCGCCGTGCATCGGCTCGTGCCCGCTGCCACCGCCGGAGACCAGACCGACCTTGCCGCGCACCGGCGCATCCTTGCGCAGCACCACCCGGTGCTCATGGTCAATCCGCAGCCGGTCCGGGTGGGCCGCCTCCATTCCCAGCAGTGTTTCGGCGACCACGTCGTCGACGGAATTGATCAGCTTTTTCATGCTCCCCATCAAAGCACCGGGCGGGGACAGTTCTGAAGAGCTGCCAGCAGCAATTCTCCCGCGCCGGGGGCGGCCACCAGCACGCCGCCGTCGCCGGGGAACAGGGTGTGGTTGCCGTCGAAGTCCAGCACCTCGGCGCCGGCCTCGTGCCCGATCAGCAGCCCGGCCAGGTGGTCGATCGGGTTGAAATCGTGCACGACGCCACCGGCGGCCCAGCCCGCCGCGATCCCGGTCAGGGCCAGGGTGCCCGAACCCATGATGCGCGCGGTGCAGTGCTCCTCGGCCAGGGCCATCAGGAAGCCTTCCATCCCCGGCCAGGGGGTGTGGGCGTCCCACTCGGTGAGCACGGTGCGCCCGGCCAGGCTCTGGGTGACGTGGGCCTTGAGCGGCTCACCGTTCAGGGTGGCGCCCAGCTCCCGGGCGGCCAGGAAGACATTGCCCATCCCCGGCTGGGCGACGCTGGCCACCAGCGGTTCGCCGTCGACGGCCAGGGCCAGGCTCATCGAGGTCCAGGGCAGGCCATTGGCCAGGTTGGTGGTGCCGTCCACCGGGTCCAGGTACCAGGTGGGGCGGCCGGGCTCCGGCTCGCCCCCCAGCTCCTCGCCGACCACCAGGTGCTTGCCGTCGAAGGCCTCCTGGATCACCGCGCGGACGTGCCGCTCCACCGCGACGTCCACCTCGGTGACCAGGTCCGCGGCGTGTGCCTTCGTGCCCACCCGGCCGACCGCCGCGGTGCGGGTGTAGCCATTGGCCCAGACCGCCAGGTCATGCGCCACCCGCACCATGCGGGCGGCCTCCAGGCTGAGGTCCGCCGCCACGGCAAAGGCGTCCACGTCCAGCCCCACCAGCGCCAGCGGGCTGGTGCCGCGGGTGAGCAGCCGCCGCAGCAGCCGTGGGCGGTCGGTGGTGATCCGGTCCACCCCGGCGTCGATGACCACGCTCAGGCTGCGGGCATCATTCAGGGTCCAACAGGCCACCTCCAGTCCCATCCGGTGAACCTGGTCCACCAGGGCTTGGGTGAGCAGCACCCATTCCACATTGATCGCCGACGGACGCAGCCGGCGCACCAAATCCAGGTCCAGTTCGCCGCCGTCGTGGTTGTAGGCCAGGTCGGCCTCCGGCAGCAGTTCGCGCACCAGCAACATGGCGTCGGTGTTCCCACACCAGCTGATCGGCACCCGATCCGCCTCGGGGCTGCGGCGGAAGGCCCGCACCACGGGGATCGCGGCGCGCACGTCGTCGACGCTGACCGTGTCGATCAACATGGTTACCGGTTCCTGGCGGCCCCGGTTGAGCTCGGCGAACTGGGCCAGCGTCTGGGCCAGGGTGGGGATTCGGCACTCGCCGCTGCCCACGTCGGCCAGGCTCCCCACCGTCCACGTGCCCGGGGCGTCCGGGGCGTCCGGGGCCATGACCATTTCATCCGCCCGGTTCGCGACGCCCCACAGCCGCAGCAGCGTGGCGTCGTGCAGCACCACGCTGGTGCCGTCGCGGGTGGTGCGAATGTCCAGTTCCACCACGTCGGCGCCGGCCTCGAAGGCGGCGGCGAAGGCCTCCGGAGTGTTCTCGCGGGCAGTCTCGGAATCGCCCCGGTGGGCCACGACGGTGATGCTCATGGCACGCACGCTAGGGGTGCGGAGTGTCGAAATGGTGAACTAGCGTCGCACCTCGGAGACGTCCTGGCTGAGCAGCCGCTCGATCCGCATCCAGGGTGCCCGCTTGTGCCAGTCCAGCCGGACCCGGATGTGGTCATTGCGCATGATCGACGCGATCAGCGCGGCGGTGACCAACCCGACGGTGACCACGCCGAACATGATGGTGGCGCGCGGCCCGAACTGGTTGCCGATCCAGCCCACCAGAGGCGAGATCATCGGCGCCATCCCGAAGATGGTCAGCCCCCACAGCGCCATCACCCGGCCGCGCATCTGCGGGCCGGTGGCGGTCTGCAGCAGCGAATTGCCGGTGACCAGCGCGGTGATGGTGAAGAAGCCCACCGGCACCTGGAGCAGCACGAAGAGCCAGAAGGTGCCGCTGACGGCGCTGAACAGGTTGAAGACGCAGTAACCGGCCATCCCCATCAGCACATGCCGCAACCGGGGACTGCCGCGACGGGCGGACCACAGCGCCGCCACCAGTGCGCCGACCCCCATGAAGGAGCCGATCATCCCGTAGTCACCGGCGCCGCGATGGAAGGCCTGGGTGGCCATCACCGCATTGGTGATGTTGAAGTTGAAGCCCAGCCCGCCCACGGCCAGCCCGACGGTGAGCAGCGCCAGCAGGTCCGGGCGCCGCCGCACATAGCGCAGACCCGCCACGAAGCCGGCATTGCGCCCCGTGGCCGGCTTGGACGGGTGCAGCAGCGCGGTGTCCATCCGCAGCAGCGCGACGATCATCGCTGCGAATGCCAGCACATTGGCGGCGATCACCCAGCCGGTCCCCACCAGGGCGATCAACGCCCCGCCGATTCCGGGGCCCAGCAGCCGGGCGGCATTGAAGCTGGCCGAATTCAGGCTGATGGCATTGGGCAACTGCTCGAAGTCGACGATCTCGCTGACGAAGGCCTGCCGGGCCGGGTTGTCGAAGGCCATCGACAGGCCGTCCACCAGGGACAGGGCGAAGACCTGCCACAACCGCACCTGACCGGTGATGGTCAGCGCCGAGAGCAGTGCGGCGCTCACCAGCCCGACGGCGCAGGAGACCAGCAGGATGGTCCGCTTGGGCAGCCGGTCCGCGATGCTGCCGGCCACCGGGTTGAGCAGCAGCGCTGGCAGGAAGATCAGGGCCGTCTGGTAGCCCAGCGCCTGCGCATTGCCGTCGGTGAGCACCACCAGCACCAACCAGGCCTGCGCGGTGCGTGCCATCCAGCCACCGACATTGCTCACCAGGCCACCCACGAACCAGATCCGGTAGTTGGGGTTGGCCAGGGAGGAGAAGGTCTGGGAAGGGGCGGCGTGACTCACCGGTGGATGCTCTCCTGATGATGAATTGGGGTGGACCACCAGCCTATCGGTTACCGGCCGGTTGGGAACAGGTCGGCTACGGTCGGTTGGTGACCTTGCGCCCTCTCCAGCCCTGTTCCCTCGACGAGCTGCCCGGCCTGCTGCCCGGGGTGCTCAGCGATGGGGGAGGTGCGCGCGCCGTGCTGGCGCCGCTGGGCGAGCACCCCGAGCAGACCTTGGCGATGCTCCGCCCGGACCTGCCGGTGACCGAGCCGGACGCCGCGGTGGTGGTGGCCACCTCCGGATCCTCCGGGGTGCCCAAAGGGGTGGTGCTCTCCCGTCGGGCGCTGCTGGCCGCCGCGGAAGCCGCCCAGCAGCGGCTGGGGGCCATGACCTGGACCTGCGTGCTGCCCGTCGGCTACGTGGCGGGCCTCATGGTGATGGTGCGGGCGCACGTCGCCGGGCGGCCGGTGCGCTTCGCCCGGGCCGACCTCTCGGACCTGGAGCCAGTGCCCGGGGCCAATGCCATCTCGATCGTGCCCACCCAGCTCTTCCGGGCGATGGCGGACCGGGGAATGCTGGCCAGTCTGGCCCGCTACGACGCGATCCTGCTGGGCGGAGCACCCGTCGACGCGGCGCTGCTGGCCGAGGCCCGGGGCCGGGGCCTCAACCTGATCACCACCTACGGCATGAGCGAGACCTGCGGCGGTTGCGTCTGGGATGGCGAGCCGCTGCCCGGCGTCGACGTGGGGATCGCGGCCGCCGAGCAGCACCCCACCACGGCGGCGCAGACGGCTCCAACCACGGCGGCCGAGCCATCCCCAACCACGGCGGCCGAGCCTGTCGAGGCCCCATCCGGCCGGATCACCCTCAGCGGGGAGATGGCCTTCAGTGGCTACCGGCTGGCCCCGGAACTGACCGCGGCCACGCTGGCCGGGCGTACCGTGCTCACCAATGATCGTGGGGAATGGTCCGACGGCCGCCTGCGGGTGCTGGGCCGAATGGATGACGTGGTGATCTCCGGCGGGGTGAACGTGGACCTGGCGGCGGTGCAGCGGGCCGTCGAGGCGATCGAACCCGGCACCAGCCTCGTGCTGGCCACGCCAGACCCGGAATGGGGCAGTCGAGTCACCCTGGTCAGCTGCTCGGGTCATGGCCTGGCCTGGTGGCATGACCGGCTGCGGGGTGGCCTGGGCCGGGCCGCCTTGCCGCGCCGGATCGTGCCAGTGGATGTGCTACCGCGCACCAGCTCTGGCAAGATCGACCGGCAGGCCCTGCTCAGGGAACTCGGTGAAGAAGGCGACGCGCGTGGCAACGGTTGGTGAATGGATCGAGGGGGCGCGGCCGCGCACCCTCCCGGCGGCCCTGGCCCCGGTGCTGGCAGGCTCGGCGACTGCCTGGTACTCCGGCGGTTTCCGGCTGGGGCCCGCGGTGTTGGCCTTTGTGGTGGCCCTGGCCCTGCAGATCGGCGTGAACTTCGCCAATGACTATTCCGACGGGATCCGGGGTACCGACGAGGACCGGGTGGGCCCGATGCGGCTGGTCGGCTCCGGCGCGGCGCGCCCGGCCCAGGTGAAGGCGGCCGCCTTCGGCTGTTTCGGCCTGGCCGCAGCGGCGGGCCTGGTCCTGGTGGCCCTGACCGGCCACTGGTGGCTGGTCGGAGTGGGCGCGTTGTGCATCTTGGCCGCCTGGTACTACACCGGGGGTGAGCATCCCTACGGTTATGCCGGGCTGGGCGAGGTCTTCGTCTTCATCTTCTTCGGCCTGGTGGCGGTCTGCGGCACCACCTATGTGCAGCTCGGCCGGGTGACCCCCGCCACGGTGGTGGCCTCGGTGGGGATCGGCATCCTGGCCTGCCAGATCCTGGTGGCCAACAACCTGCGCGACATCGTGGGGGATCGAGCCGTCGGCAAGCGCACCCTGGCCACTCGATTGGGTGATGCCGGCACCCGACGCTTCTTCGCCCTGCTCAGCGCCCTGGCCACGCTGTGCTGCGTGGCGGTGGCGGCGCTGACCACCTGGTGGGCCCTGCTCAGCCTGGCGATGCTGGTCTTCCTGCTGCCCGCCACCCGCACAGTGCTGACCGGGGCCACCGGCAAGGCCCTGATCCAGGTGCTGAAGTTCACCGGCTTCGCAGAGCTGGCCTGCTCCGTCGGCCTGTTCCTGGGGTGCGTCCTCGGCTGACCAAGTTGGACGCCTGTCTTGAGGAACTTTCGGTGGTGACTACGCCACACAAATGTCCTCAGGACAGCTGACCGACTTCCTGGGGGCGGGTTTCGGTCCGTGTGGGCAACCGTTGCGCCGGATCAAGGCACTTTCGCGGTGCCTGCACAGGTGTGGTCAAAGCGGGGGCATGCGGGGCAGCACCGTGAGTATGGGCCAGCTACAGGTGGGCGGGCACTGCTTGGCCCGTTACCCCCAAGCGCGGGGGTGTGGCTAGGGTTTCCCCATGCCGACGCACGTCTACCAGATCCCGCTGCGCACCCGTTTTCGGGGCATAACCACCCGTGAGGGCGTGGTGTTCTCCGGCGAGGCGGGCTGGGGGGAATTCAGCCCCTTCCTGGACTACGCCGGTGTCGAGATCCGGCCGTGGCTGCGGGCCGCCCGGGAGGCGGCCGACGAGGGCTTCCCCGAGCCCGTGCGCGGGGCCATCCCGGTCAACTGCACCGTCCCGGCCGTCGGCCCCGAGGACGCCCACCGGATCGTCCGGGAATCGGGCTGCGGCACCGCCAAGGTCAAGGTGGCCGAGCCCGGCCAGGAGTTGGCCGATGACCTGGCCCGGGTGGAGGCGGTGCGCGACGCCCTGGGCCCCGAGGGCAAGGTCCGGATCGACGCCAATGGCGGCTGGCAGGTGGGCCAGGCCGTGGACAACCTGCGCCAGCTGTCCCGCCTCGGCCTGGAATATGCCGAGCAACCGGTGATGGCCGTCGAGGATCTGGCCCGGCTGCGCACGGAGCTGGCCCGGCGGGGGATCGACGTGCCGATCGCCGCGGACGAGTCCATCCGGCGCTCCGGTGACCCGGAGCGGGTCAAGCGGCTGGGGGCCGCCGACATTGCGGTGCTCAAGGTGCAGCCCCTGGGTGGCGTGCGGCGCTGTCTGCAACTGGCCGAGGACCTGGCCATGCCGGTGGTGGTCAGCTCGGCGCTGGAGACCAGCATCGGGATCCGGATGGGGATTGCGCTGGCCGCCGCCCTGCCCGAGCTGCCCCACGCCTGCGGGCTCAACACCCTGCGGCTGTTCACCGACGACCTGTTGGCCGAGCCCCTGATTGCCGTCGACGGATACCTGCCGGTGCGCGACGTGAGCGTGGACCCGGCCAGGATGGCCGCCTGCTGTGCGCCGACCGACCGCGTGGAGGCCTGGGCGGACCGGATGGCCGAGGCCAGCCGATGAGCTCCTGGCTGCTGGCGCAGTGCGTCGTGGAGCAATTGCGCCAGGCCGGCGTGCGGCACGTGGTGCTGGCCCCTGGCTCCCGCAATGCGCCACTGTCGCTCGCGCTGCACCGGGCCAGCGACCCCTCGACAAGCTCGGGGATCGTGGGAGGGCCCGGCTCGGGAATCGTGGGGAAACCGGCCTGCGGCATCACGGGAGAGGCGGGCTCGGAACCCGATGATGAGAGCGGCTCGGGAGCCGTCCAGGAGTTGGGTTCGGGCACCGGGGAGGGGAGTGGCCCGGGGGGCGTCGAAGAGGGCGGCTCGGGAAACCTGGGCGCGGCCCGTCTCCGGCTGCACGTCCGGGTCGACGAGCGCTCCGCCGGCTTCCTCGCGCTGGGGATGGCCAAGGCCTTGGAGGAGCCTGTCGCGGTGGTGACCACCTCCGGCACCGCCGTCGCCAACTTGGCACCCGCGGTGATGGAGGCAAATCAGGCCGGGATTGCGCTGGTGGTGCTGTCCGCGGACCGGCCGCTGGCCATGATCAACTCCGGCGCCAACCAGACCGGCAACCAGTACGGGTTGTTTGCCGGGCAGGTCCGCCACCAGGTGCAGCTGACCAGCGACGGCGAACCGCCCGCCTGGCGCTTCCAGCTGCGCCATGCCCTGGCCCTGGCCGCGGGCACGCGCACCCGCAATCCCGGCCCGGTGCAGGTCAACCTGCACCTGGCCGAGCCGCTGATGCCCACCGAGGAGACCCTGGACGCCCCCGGCCCGTGGCGGCTGGAGCCCAGCCGGCCCGGCCCCGCGGTGCGCCTGGACGGCGGGCCGCGCACCGTCGTGTTGGCCGGCGACGCCCGCCCTGCAGTCGGCCGACGCGCCGTGGCCGTCGCCGAGTCGGGGGCAGTGCCGCTGTTGGCCGAGCCCACCAGCAATGCCCGCACCGGCCGGGCCGTGGGCAGCTACCGGCTGCTGCTGGGCAAGGATGATCTTGGTGGCCGGATCCAGCGGGTGATCGTCTTCGGGCACCCCACCCTGTCCCGGCCGGTCACCCGGCTGCTGAGGCGCCCCGACGTCGAGGTGATCATGGTGGCCGATCGGGCCGGCTGGCATGACCCGGGTTTCACCGCCAGCGCCGTCGTGGACGATGTTGATCTTGTTCCGGCGGCGGACCGGCACTGGCTGAACCAGTGGCTCACCGCAGACCTGGACCTGCAGACCCGGATCGAGCTGGTCCGGCGGCCGGCCGTGGGCGAGGACCCGGTGCTGACCGGGCACGATGTCGCCCGGTTGGTCACCGAGCGCACCGCCGGCCAGGTGCTGGTGCTTGGTTCCTCCAACCCCATCCGGGATGCCGATCTGGCGCCCATCCCCGACGCCCTGTACGCGGCTGGCGCTGAGCCGACGCTGGTCCATGCCAACCGGGGCCTGGCCGGGATCGACGGGGTGATCTCCACCGCTGCCGGGATCGCGCTGGCCCTCGACCGCCCGACCACCTGCCTGCTGGGGGACCTCACCTTCCTGCATGATGCCGGTGGGCTTTGGCTGGGCACGCTGGAGCAGCGGCCCCGGCTCCGGCTGGTGGTGGTCGACGACCGCGGCGGCAGCATCTTCCACGGCCTGGAGCAGGGCGGCGATCCCTATCGGGACAGCTTCGAGAAGGTCTTCGGCACCCCGCACACGGTTGACCTGGCACAGTTGGCCGCGGCCCACGGCTGGGCCACCGCCACCGTCACCGACGCCGAGGAGCTGGGCCAGCGGCTGCGGGTGCCGGTCCGCGGCCCCGAACTGCTGGTGATCCCGGTCAGCCGCCACGGCAGGCGGGAGTTGGGCCAGCGGCTGGCCAACCTCTGAACTGAGAACAGATGCAAAATGACCCGTTACCTTGCTGGTGACCCCGTAGGGCGGGGTTACGGTCGCCGGGCCCGGCATGACTCTGTGCCCCTGTCGTACGCATGATCCGGGGGGTGTTGTCACCGGGCCTGGTGGCGCCAGCCGACCGC
>NZ_JBCDMW010000030.1:0-116297 GCF_038433155.1 Luteococcus sp. H101 | reverse complement strand
GCGGTCGGCTGGCGCCACCAGGCCCGGTGACAACACCCCCCGGATCATGCGTACGACAGGGGCACAGAGTCATGCCGGGCCCGGCGACCGTAACCCCGCCCTACGGGGTCACCAGCAAGGTAACGGGGGAGGCCGCCGGTTCGCGCGGGTGTGGATCGTCAGCTCCCGCGCGCGAGGCCGGGGTCGCCGAAGTGGCTCGGGCGAAGCTTGGTGGGCCGCGGCAGTTTTCGCGCGCGAGGCCGGGGTCGCCGAAGTGGCTCGGGCGAAGCTTGGTGGGAATCCGCAGCGCGGTGGGCGGCGGCTTCCTCCAGGGCGGGTCGGCCGTCCACGCCGGCCGGTGGCTCCCTGGGCGGCAGCCGCGATCAGGCTTCTTCTCGGGTCTCTCGCGGCTGGGATTGCGCTGCGCCGTGGTTCACCGGGCCCACGAACGGGTCCGGTGGCCGTGGCGGGGTTGCCCGTGGGCCCACCGGTTGGCGCGTCGGGCAGTCGTCGCCCGGAAGACATCTGCCGGTACCTCCCGGTGGGGGCCACCGACCCAATAGGCTGTGGCACATGGCACAGCTTCTGTTGACCCTGATCGGTGATGACCGGGAGGGCCTGGTCTCGGCCCTGAGTTCCGTGGTGGCGCAGCACGACGGGAACTGGTTGGAGAGCCAGATGGCCCGGCTGGGCGGCAAGTTCGCCGGCGTCGCCCTGGTGGAACTGCCCGACGCCCGCTCCGCCGCGTTCACCGCCGCGGTGGCCAGCGTGGACGGGCTGGACGTGGCCGTCACCCCCGCCCTGGACAAGGATGAGGAGGCCGGGACCTCCGTCGTGTTGCACCTGGTGGGCAATGACCATCCCGGGATCGTGCGGGACGTCACCGCGGTGCTGGCCGAGCGCGGCATCGGCATCGACGACATGCACACCGCGACCCGTCCCGCCCCGATGGCCGACACGATGCTGTTCGAGGCCACGGCCCAGGTGCGGCTGCCCGAGGGCGTGGCCGTCGACGAGCTGCGCGCTGCCCTGGAGGAGATTGCGGCGGAGCTGATGGTGGACCTGGACTTCGACGAGTCCGTCGACGACGCCTGAGTCCTGCCTCGGCCAGGACCCGGGGCGGCATGTGCGCACCCCCGGGACGGCCCTCGTCGCAATGGGCCCCGGTGGGCTGACCACGAGGCGGCGGAATGACTGCGCAGCGCTTGGGTGTCGGGGCAGCGGTTGGAACTGCTGCCCCGAGCACTTGCGGCTGCGCAGTGGGCCGCGCGTCGGCTGGGCAATGGGATTGCCCACGGTGGGGCTGGGGGCTGCACCGCCGAGCTCGGCAGTGGGGCCGTGCATGGTGGGGCTGTGCCCGGGGCCGCGTCGACTGCTCGGGAGATGCCGTCCTCAGAGCAACAGCTGCCGGGCGGGGTGAAGACAGTAGTCGGCCATGTGGTCAAAGACCTTGCGCAGCTCCACCCGCGCGGGGTCCCGGTAGTAGCCGCGCTGCGCCGCCGGGAAATCCGCCCAGTCGCCGTCGAAGTCGAAGGCCCAGGTGAACATGTCCTTGGGGCGGTCCGCGACGGCGAACAGGCAGCGGAAGCCGTACTTCTCCCGCACCGGCACGATCTGCCGCCAGATCTGCAGGAAGTCATCCCAGCCGCCGACGATGGAATACCGCCGCATGATGGCGATCCGCTCCGGCCGATTACAGCCCCGGAGGGATTCCGCCGTGGCGCGGGTCAGCAGCTCCGGCTCCACCGGCCGCACCAGGTCATTGCGGAAGACGTGCGGCGCGCGCTCGGCGGACAGCGCGCCCCAGCGGGGGTCCAGGGCCAGCGCTGTCTGGGCGTCGGCCGGGTCGTCGTCGTGGGAGTAGAGCCAGGTCAGCTTGGGTTCGGCGTCGGTCTCCACGAAGGCCCGGTGGCTGGTGAAGCCGTACTCGGAGCGCAATGCCAGTTCCCGACGCCAGATCTCCAGGTAGGGGTCCAAGTGGCGCGGTTTGACCGTGAATCGGTGCAGGACAAGGTGGCGGGGCAGGGGCACTCGCTGGGGGAGGGGCAGGGTCTGGGGCGGCTCGGACATGCTCCGATCCTGTCACCGGCCGCCATGGCAGGCCGCCCGGTCCACAACAAATGCGGCAGGTCACTTGTCCAAGGGCCCCGAAGACGGGCTGGTCACATGACCTGCCGCATTTGTTGTGTTGGGGAGGAGAGCTCCGGGAATGAGTGGGCGAGTGCCCTGATTTCCGCTGGGGCGCGCGGGGGAGCTCCAGCGCTCCACGTGGTCCTGGACTCCGCCATTCGCTCCATCGGATGGCGGTCACCGAACAGCTTGGACCAGGGCGTCGATGATCCTCTGAGCGCCCTTCTCAGCCAGAGTGCCGCCAGGTCACGCTCGAAGTAGTCGTGCGGCGGGTGCCGGTTCAGCGGCGGCGGACCCGACGGGCCGCCAACAACGCCAGCGATCGCATGCCGTAGCGCTCCGCGGTGGCGTCGTGCATGTCCACCACCTCGCGCTCCACCCGACGGGTGAAGGCCCCGATCCCCTCGTTGGGTCGGGGCTCCAGCGGGCGGCCAACCACCACGTGCACCGTGCGGCGTGGCCAGCGCGGGAAGCGGGCCTGGGCCGGCCACGCGTCGGCGCAACCCACCAGCGCCACCGGCACGCACGGCACCTTGGCGCTGGAGCACAGCCGGCCGACGCCGGGGGTGAAGGTGGCCATCGCCCCGGTGCGGGAGCGGGTGCCCTCGGGGAAGATCAGCAGCGGGGTGCCGTCCTGCAACAGGGCGGTGGAAAGCCCCTTGTGGTTGCCCTTGTGTGGACGGCCCGGGCGGTCAATCGGGTAGGCATTGAACAGCAGCACGGGGGCCAGCGCGGTGTACCAGTGCAGGAAGAAGTGATCGGCGGCGGCGCCCGCGGCCAGGTTGGTGGTCAGGTGGTCAGGCAGCGCGGCATAGATCAGCGCGGTGTCCAGATGCGACGAGTGGTTGGCCACCACCACGAAGGGCCCGTCGAGCCCCTCCACATTCTCGTGCCCGTGCAGTTCGACGTCGACGGCCACCTTCACCGCCCCGGCCAGCACCGTCTTGCGGACCAGGCGCCGCAGCCCGGCCAGCCTGGGGTCGCGGTAGCGCCGCGGCACGGGGCCTGCGGGGGTGGTGGCGGGCTTCTGCTGACTCATCGGGCCTGTTCCTGCACCTCTTGAGCATGCCAGATTTCGGCGTCGGTTTCGCGTCGGGAATCGTCCGTGGCCGTGGGTAGGTCGCGACGGGACCGGGGTGGCCCTGCGGGCCGAAGTGCCGGCTTGCGAGCTGACGTGCCGGCTTGCGGGCTGGACGGCCGCTCTCCGAGAGAAACAACCATCGCAGGGCAACTGTCCAATGGGCAGGGCGACCGTCCAATGGGGAGGGCAACCGTTCAACGCGCAGGGCACCGGTGCAGAGGATGGCGACCGGGCCGCGGGGCAGTCGTCCACTGGGCAGGGTGCGTGACAGCCGCATCCAGCGGGTCGTGCCCGTGAGCCCCGGCAAGGCCAAGGAGGGTGCGCGGGGTTCGGCTCCGTCGGAAGCGGTTCAGCTGCTGGTTCAGGACTTCGCGCAGCCCTGGGTGCTGACCGGGGTGCGGTAGCCGGCCGCGTTGTCCAGCATCTCGTCGGTGGCGGCGTCGGTCAGGGCATAGCCGGTGGAATGGTCCACCATCGAACGGGCGAAGATGGTGCCGGCCACCTTCCCGTCGGAGGTGAGCAGCGGGCCACCCGAGTTGCCGGGCTGCACCGTGCCGCTGAGGGAATAGACCTGCCGGGTCACGCCCTTGCCGCCGTAGATGTCGTCGCCACCAGCGGTGACGGTGCCGCGGACGCGGGCGGCCTTGACGGTGTAGCCGGCATTCATCGGGAAGCCCGCCACCACCGCGTCCTGCCCCTTCTCCAGGGGGCCCGTGCGCGGCAGCGGCGCTGCGCCCAGCCCCGGCACGTCCAGGATGGCCAGGTCCAGGTCCGGGTTGAAGGCGACGACGGTGGCCTCCAGGCGCTGGCCCACCCCGCCCACTCGCACCGAGGTGTCCCGGGCACCGGCCACGACGTGCGCATTGGTGGCCACCCGGTGGGGTGCCACCACCCAGCCGGTGCCGGTGTGGGTCTGGGAACAGGCGTCGGCATCGGAGGTGATCTTCACGATTCCCGCGGCCGCCCGCCGCACGGCGGTCGTCTTGGCGGCGGCGGTGTCCGGCGCCGGAACCGGAAGCACGGGTTCGGGGGACAGGCCGCTGAAGACCCGGGGGAAGCCGGCCCGGCTGAAGCGGTCGGTGACCTGGCTGGCCCACCGGCCGGCCTGGTCCGGGGTGAGGCCCTCCATCACGGCAACACCCTGGACTGGTTGAGGGTGGCCGCCAGGCTCCGGGGAAGCGACGGGCGCACCGCGCCACCCAGCAGGGTGACGACGATGCTGACCACCAGCATCGACGCCAGCGCGCCCAGCCCGGCATCCAGCCGTCGGGCACTCTGGCCGGAGGCCTGGGCCCGCAGCCGCAAGCCGATCCGGCGCAACAGGGCCTCGCCGAGCTGCGCGGTGACCAGCACGCCGCCGGCCAGCAGCACCACGGGCAGCGGATCCGCCAGCCCGCTGCCCCAGCGGGAGATCAGCCGCGGCACCAGCCACAGCCCGCCCGCGGCGCCCAGCAGGAGCCCGGCCAGCCCCAGGACGCTGACCAGCGCGCCGGTGAGCCAGCCCCGCACGGCATGGCTGACCAGTAGCAGCACCAGGGCCAGGTCCAGCAGGGTGTGGCCGGTCATCGCTTCCTCTCGGGAGTCTGGGAGGTCAGGGGGTGGCATCCATGGTGCCCCGTGATCCTGTGGGGACAATTGTGGAGCCGTCTCGCGTGAGGCCGATTGTGCCGCGGGGTGGGGTCGGCTGCACCAGAATGTCGCGAGTGAGCCACTTGCTTGAACAGCGTTCAATCGCCGAGGAATCCCCCGTCGACACCCCCGGACCGTACTCCCAAGCCCTGCGCATCGAGACCCACGGGATCGACGTGATCTCGGAGGCCGACCGCAAGGGACGCCCCCGCGACATGTTCTGGCCCTGGTGCGCCGGAAACATCACCCTGCTGCAGGTGGCCTGGGGCGCCTACCTGTTGGAGTTCGGCATCTCCTTCGGTCAGGCGCTGCTGGTCAGCCTCGTCGGGGTGGTGGTCAGCTTCTTCATGGTGGGCCTGATCTCCCTGGTGGGGATGCGCGGCTCGGTCCCCACCATGGTGCTGTCCCGCGCCGTCTTCGGCGTGCACGGCAACTTCGTCTCCGGGATGATCGGCTACCTGCTGATGCTGGGCTGGGAGATCATCAACGTCTCGGTGGCGGTGCTCGCGTCGGGAACCATCGCCCAGCGGATGGGCGTCGACGCGGGCCTGGTCAAGGTGGTGGCCTTCGTGGTGGTGGTCACGCTGGTGATGGCCCTGGGCATCCTGGGCTTCGACGCGGTGATGCGCGCCCAGAAACTGTTCAGCTGGCTCACCCTGGCCATGACCGCGGTCTTCATGCTGCTCACCGCGGACCAGCTGCACGTCGGTGAGTTGGGCAAGCACCCGGCCGGCAATGCGTACGCGGTGGTGGGTGCCACCATCATGGTCTTCTGCGCCTTCGGGGCGGGCTGGTTCACCGGCTCGGCCGACTACTCCCGCTACCTGCCGCGCAGCTCGTCGCGCCCCGGGATCGTGGGGTGGACGACGGCGGGTGGTTCGGTGCCCGTCGTGCTGCTGATCGGCTACGGCCTGCTGCTGGTGGGCAGCAATCCCGGCCTGATCGAGCAGATGGCCGCCGACCCGATCGGCACCCTGGCCGCCCTGGCCCCGGTCTGGTTCATGGTGCCCTTCTGGCTGTTCGCGATGGCCGGGCAGATCGCCGGGGCGACGCTGGACCTGTACTCGTCGGGCCTGTGCCTGCTGGCCGTCGGGCTGCCGGTCAAGCGTTGGCAGGCGGCCGCCATCGACGGGATCCTGATGAGCCTGGGGGCGGTCTACGTGGTCTGGTTCGCGCTGGACTTCATGGGGCCGTTCACCGGATTCCTGATCACCCTGGGCGTGCCCGAGGCGGCCTGGGCCGGGATCTTCCTGGCCGACCTGGTGATGGTCCGCTGGCGGGCCGGCTACGACGGGCGTCGGCTGTTCGACGCGTCGAGGCGCGGCTATGGCTCGGTGAAGTGGCAGCCGCTGGCGTTGATGCTGGTCTGCTGCGTGCTCGGCTTCGGGCTGGTCACCAACAACTACGCCGGTTGGCTGGGTTGGCAGGGCTACCTGCTGGGACCGCTGGGCTTCGGCGGCCGCGACGGAGTCTGGGCGCACACCTCGATCGGTGTGGTGATCGCCCTGGTGGTGGCCTTCCTGGCCTACCTACCGCTGGCCCGACAGGTGGCGGGGGGAGTAGCCGGGAAACCCGAAGTCATCCCCCGGGCGGTCACAGGTGGTGCTGCCTCAGCGGGTGCTGCCTCAGTCGGTGGGGCGGCCGCGCAGCCGCTTGGTCTCCGAGCGTCTCTTCTTGGCCTCCAGCCGGCGACGGACCGAGCCGCGCGACGGCTTGGTGGCCCGACGGCTGGGTGGCGGCGGCGACAGGGCGTCGCGGAGCAGGGCCGCCATCCGTTCCCGGGCGGCGGCCCGGTTGCGTCGCTGGTGGCGGTGCTCGCTGGCGTCGATCCGTAGCAGGCTTCCGTCCAGTCGGCCGGCAAGGCTGGTCAGCAGCCGTTCCCGCTGCCGCTCGGTGAAGGCCGTGGAGGCGGCCAGGTCAAGGGTGAGCTGGACCCGGGAGTCGGTGGTGTTCACGCCCTGCCCGCCCGGCCCGCCGGAACGGCTGAACCGTTCGGACAGCTCCGCCTCGGGCACCACCAGGCCCTGCGGCACGCCCGGCCCCGGGGCAATCACCAGATCCATGTCACTCCTTCCGGTCCAGTCTGGCAGCCCACCGATGGCTGCTGCACCCGGATTTCCGGGAACCAACCGCCAGAATCCGGCCTTCCGACCGTCCGTTGCGCGGGCGGAGGGCCGGGCCCGGCAACTGGCGGCCGCTCTTCGGAATCGGGAGCTGGCGGCCGCATAGGATCAAGCCATGTGGTACCCGCCCAAGCTCCCTGGGACCAGTGAGAGCAAGGTTCCCGGCGAGCGTTCCCAGGCGTGGATGGCCGCGCTGGGGACGGGTTTCCTGTTTGGTGGGGCCGCGCTGGGGCTGGGCATCCTGGCCTGGCGCGACGAGGCGTCGGGCAGTTATGACCTTGATGCCCGTCGGGCCCTGTTGCTGGTGATCGGGACCACCTTCATGACCATCGGCACCATGGCCCTGCACGAGCTGCTGCACGGTCTGGGAATGGCGGCCCTTCGTGCCCGGCCGCGGTTCGGCGCCGGCATGATGTCACCCGGGTTGCCCTACCTCTACACCACCTGTGAGGGGCACCGGTTCACCCGTCGGCAGTACATCGCCGTGGCCGCCCTGCCCAATGTGGCGGTCAATCTGGGCCTGTTGGTGATGCTGGCCGTCGGGCCCAATCCCGCGTGGTGGGTGCTGCCCTTCGCGCTGCACCTGTCCGGTGGGGTGGGCGACGCCTGGCTCTGCTGGGCCGCGCTGACCGAGCCGCCCGGAACCCTGGTGGAGGACCAGCGTGCCGGGGTCCGGGTGCACCGCCCCCAAGCCCCCGCCTGAGCAGACCTCGGCCCCGCCGGGGCATTCCAACTCTGCGACGGCGCACCCAGGTCTGCGACGGGCATTGGCAGGTCTTCGACGGGCATCGCCAGGTTCCCGCCCGACGCCCGAGTTCCCGACTGCCCTCACCCCTGGCCAAGTGCGGATGGGGCACACCGATGGGGCGTGGGGACGGGGCGCGTGGAGGGGATGGGCGGCGTGCCGGTCGGCTCGTCAGCCGCCGATCTCGGCCAGGTTCTGCTGCATCTGCTCCGCCGTCAATGCCCCGACGTGGCTCTTGCGCAGGACGCCTTCACCGTCGATGAAGAAGTGCGACGGGATCCCGATGGAGCGGTAGCGGGAGGCCAGCTCGGTGTTGGGGTCGCTCACCATGGGGAAGCTCAGGTTGAGCCGGTTGGCATAGCCGCGCACCGTGGCCGCATCCTCCTTGATGAAGACCGCCAGCACCGTGACGCCCTTGGGCTTGCCGGCCTGCCACGCGGCCTCGATGTCCGGGGCCTCCGCGCGGCAGGCGGTGCACCACGTCGCCCCGAAGGTGATCCACACCGGCTTGCCCTTCAGAGAGGCCAGCGAGACCTGCTTGCCGTCCATCGTGGTCGCGGTGAAGCCGGGCGCGGGCTGGCCCACCTCGGGGGCCGAGCCGCTCTGGTCACCCTCCAGCGTGACCGACTGCGCGCCCCCGGTCCCCCCGGAGCCTCCCGCGGCGGGTTCGGAATCGGAGCGGTTCACCAGCCACGCGCCGGTCAGCACTACGGCCAGGGTGGTGCCCAGCACGGCCAGGCTGCCGACCTTGCTCTGCCGCAGCCGGGCGCGCCAGTCCCCCGACGTGGCGGCCGGGTCGCCAGGATGCTGCTCGGGATGTGGTTCGGTGGCGTGCTGCTCGGTGGCGTGCTGCTCGGACATCTGGTGCTGCTCCCTCGGGATGTGGGCTCGGGTGGAAGAAGGACCGAGCCCGTCGTCGTCACCACCAACGGTGGCAGATCCGGCGACGGGCTCGGGCGGTCAGGTCAGGCGTAGGAGTGCATGCCGCCGAAGAAGTGGTTGCCCAGGAAGGTGAACAGGATGGCGACGAAGCCCAGGATCAGCAGGAAGGCGGAGCGGTTGCCCTGCCAGCCCTTGGTGACCCGGGCGTGGATGTAGGCGCCGTAGATCAGCCAGGTGACCAGGGCGGCGGTCTCCTTGGGGTCCCAGCTCCAGTACTTGCCCCAGGCGGTGTTGGCCCAGATGGCGCCCTGGATATTCATCATGGTCAGCAGCGGGAAGCTGAAGACGACGGCGCGGTAGCCCAGCTCGTCCAGCCGCTCCCGGCTGGGCAGGCTGGCCCAGTTAACCTTCGGCTTGAGCAGGTAGAGGATGCCCGCGGCCGAGGCGACGCCGCCCGCGCCGTAGCCCAGCACCGCCAGGAAGACGTGCACGGTCAGCATGAAGGGGCTCTGCAGGGCCGGCATCAGCGGTTTGGTGATGTCATCCCGGGTGGCGGCGTAGATCAGGACGGCCAGCGCCATCGGCAGCAGCGCGATGCCCAGTGCCCGGGCCTGGTGGCGCCGCTCGAAGTAGACGTAGAAGGCCAGCATCCCCCAGCCGAAGGCACAGGCGAACTCGTACTGGTTGGAGAAGGGGGCGTGCTTCACCACGATCGCCCGGCAGACCAGGCTGATGGTCATCAGCACGGCGGCGGCCAGGGTCAGCTGGCTGCCGTACCAGGCCACCCCGCGGCTGGGTGCGGCGACGCTGACATTCGGCCCGCCGGCGGTGGCCAGCACGGCCCCCCGACGAGAGGTGGTCAGCCCGGCCAGGAAGGCGACGGCGGCCAGCCCCACCAGGGCGACGGCTGCGATGAGGCAGTACTTCGAGATCTCAAGCATGGGTGCTCCCGGTAGTGGTGAGGTGGTTGGTGGAGTGCGCGTCGGTCCCGGCGCCGGACGGCTCCGGATCCGCGTCGAGGTCCTTGCCGCCCAGCGAATCGACGAAGCGGGTCACCTCATTCTCGAACAGGGTGTCGTGCTTGTCCGGGGAGGCCACCCGGACCTGGTTGCCGTCGGTCCCGGGGTGGATCCGGATCCACAACCGCTGGTGACGGAAGAACATGGTGCAGATCATCCCCAGCACCAGCAGCAGCGATCCCAGCCAGACCAGCGGGGCGCCGTTGTCCTTGCTGACCATCAGGCCGGTGAACTGGCGCTCCCGGTTGAAGGTCATCTGCAGCTCGCCAACCTGGGCCGGCTTGCCCTGGCTGATCACCTGGCTGTCGACGGGCTCATTGCTGTCCGCCGGGTAGAGCTCCACCAGCACCTGGCCGGGGCCGATCCGGGCGTCGGTCTGACCCGAGGCCGGGGCGACGACGTAGAGCTGCATCCCATTGGGCAGGGTGGTCTTGCCGTAGTTCTGGGTCTCGTCCTGGGTCTGGTACTGCAGGGCGACGCCGTTGTGCATCAGCTCGGCACCCTTGCTGTCCTTGACCGTCAGGTCGGCGGCAAAGCCGAAGTAGGACTGGTTGAACATCACCCGGTCATGCTTCAGCGCCGCATTGACCCGCAGGGTGTGTTCCTTGATCTTCTGCCCGTCCTTGTAGAGCACCACCTCGGAGGCGTAGTCCATCGGGCTGCCGTCGTCGTGGTAGCTGTCGGTGAAGCTCTTGGCCTCGATCGACAGGCCGGTGCCGTGCCCGACGGCCTGCGGCCCCATCCCGACCGGCACGGTGAACTGGTCCTCGTGGAAGCCGGTGTTGTTGGTCACCAGCACGCCCAGCAGGATCAGGCAGAAGGCGGCGTGGGCGAAGGCGGTGCCTAGGGGCATCCACCGGTTGCGGTCGGCGTACAGGTTCAGCCCGTCGGCCGAATCATCCTGGATGATCCGGAAGCGCTTGTGGGCCAGCTTGCCGCGAGCCTCCTCCAGCAGGGCCTGGGCGTCGCCGCTGACGACGGTGCTGCGATGGGTGCGGGCGTGGTCGAAGAAGCCCTCCCGCACGTGGGTGTGCGGCTTGGTGGCATTGCGCCACAGCGTGGGCAGCCGGTGGGTGGTGCAGGCGATGATGCTGAGCACCAGCAGGATGTTGATGATCCGGAAGGGCCAGGAGCTGAACATGTGGAAGACGCCCAGGAAGCTCAGCGGCATGGTCCAGCCGCGGTACTTGGGCTGCACGCTCTCCAGAAAGGAGGCGTACTTGGCCGGGTCGGCCCGCACCTCGGCCGGCACCTGGGTGAACAGGGCGCCCAGCAGGGAGAGCAGTGCCATGGCGAAGATCAGCCACAGCCCGAAGCGCTTGTTGTAGAAGAGCCGGTAGATCCGACGAAACATCTCGGCGGGGCTGATGTCGGCACCGGTGTCGGGGGCCGCCCCGGGGGGTGACTTCACGGCTGTGCTCATGGTGTCTTCCTCATACTCCGAAGGCGGAAAGCCTGCTGAACTGGTTGGTGATGACCAGGAATCCGGTGAGCACCAGCAGCGCTCCCGAGACCAACTGGACGGCGGTTTCATGCCGGGTGAACCAGGCGAGCTTCTCGCTCACCCAGCCGGCTCCCAGCGCGACGGCGACGAAGGGCAGGCCGAGCCCCAGGCTGTAGGCCACCAGCAGCAGGCTGCCCTGGGCCAGGCCGCCCTGCTGCAGCGCGAGGCTGATGATGGCGCCCAGCATGGGCCCGATGCACGGGCTCCAGCCGGCCCCGAAGGCCAGGCCCAGCAGCAGTGAGCGACGGACGCTGGGGGCCTGGGCGCCGCGCCCGGAACGCGGGCCGCCGAAGGAGCGGGACAGGAAGGGGATCTCCACCAGCCGCGCCACGTGCAGGCCCATCACCACCAGCACCAGCCCGCCGACCCAGCGGATGGTCTCCCGGTTGGCGGCGACGGCCCAGCCGAAGGCGCCGATGGCCGCGTAGATCCCGGTGAAGACCACGCTGAAACCCAGCACGAAGGCCAGGGACTGCCTCAGGGCCGTCGCACGGGTGCGCTCAGCCTCGTCGACGCCCGCCAGGTAGCCCACGTAGACGGGCACGATCGGCAGGAAGCACGGCGAGGTGAAGCTGACGATGCCCGCCAGCAGCGCAACCGGGACGGTGAGGTCGGCCATGGCTCAGCGCGAGGAACTGGCCGACGGGTTGGTCGACGGATTCGCGGAGACCGGGGCGGAGGCCTTGCCGGAGGCGGCGGCGCTGGCCGACGCACTGGGGGCCTTGAGGTGGGACTTCACCGTCTCGGCCAGGCCGGTCGTCGGGTCGATCTCCACCACCGTGGCCCAGGCCTCGCGGGCCTTGTCCATGTTGTTCTGGCTCAGGTACAGGAAGCCCAGGTTGTAGAAGGTCTCCTGCCGCTTCGGGTCCAGCGTGGCGGCCCGCTTCCAGGAGATCTCGGCATCCTTCAGGTTGGCCCCGTTGAACTGCGCGACGCCCAGCGCCAGCCACGCGGTGGCGTCCTTGGGAGTGACCTGGGTGACCCGCTGCTGCCAGGCGGCCGCCTTGTCATACTCGCCGGCGCCGTCATAGATCTGCCCCAGCGCCTTCATGGACAGCACGTCCTTGGGGTCCTTCTTGATCTTCTCCTCCAGGGTGGCCACCATCTGTGGGTCCACCGGCTTGGGGGTGCTCTTGACCTGGGCTCCAGCGGAGGCCGACGCGGCGGCCTGGGCGTTGGGCTCCTGGGGTTGGCCGCCCATCAGGTAGACCCCCACCACAACGGCGGCGCTGGCGGCGGCCAGGGAGACGGGCATGAGCCAGCCGCGCTTGCGGGGCGGGTTGATCTTCACCGGCGTGGCGGCCGTGGCCGTGGGGGCGTTGGTCTCCTCGTCGAGGCCCAGCAGGGAGAAGTCCTCCGCCACCTCCGGGGCCACGTCGCTGGCCGCGGGAGTGCCCTCGACGGCGGCCCGGGCGAGCCGCAGCTGTCGGGTGGCCCAGGGCTGCAATTCCTCGGGCGCCTGCTGCAGGTAATTCACCAGGGCGTCGTGCGTGGTGGTGAGTTGCGCGGGGGTGGCGCCCGCGGGCAGACCGAAATAGCGTTCGGCGCCGGTGGCCTGGTCTGGCGTTGTCATCTGCGTCTCCCAAGGGGGTTCTGGTCTGGCCGCCCAGCCTGGTCCCCAGGGCCGCGCCGCCGAATACTCGGCCCGCCGCATCACTCGGTTAGATACGGAATCCGGGTTGAATATTCCATTGCGGCTCACTGTAGCTGGGGCCTCCCGGACGACGAGAACGGGGGGTGGACTTTACGTCCACCCCCCGTTCGGGGCTGTCGGTCAGCGGTTGTGTACTACCGGCTGGAGCTCGCGCTCGGAGCAGGCGTCCCGGTGGTGCCCGGCAGGGTGCTGGGCAGTGCCGACGGGGCGGTGCTGGCGGCCGGGGAGGCGCTGGCGGAGGCGGCCGCAGCAGCGGCCTTCTTCTTGGCCTCCTCCCACTTCTTCGCACCCTCGGCGCTCAGCGGCAGCGGCTTCGGGTTGGAGGCCTTGCCGAGCAGGGCCAGCTGGCCCTGGCGGGCGGCATTGGTGGCCTCGGCCAGGATCTGCTGGCTGTACGCCGGGGCGTGGAAGCCGTTGGAGTTCTCGCTCTCCGAGTAGTCCAGGTAGAAGCTGGCCTTGCGCTGGTAGAGGCGGGCCTCGTCCAGCCGGGCCTTGTCGACGCCGGACTTCTGGGCCTTCTCGATGTCGGTGATCAGCTCATCGACGGCGGTGTAGGTCTCGTCCATCGTCTTGTGGAAGCGGTTCTGGATGGTGGAGACGCGCTCCTTCATCTCCTTCTCGCTGGCCTTGTGGCAGGTCTGGCAGGAGGCATTGACGTCGAGCATCGGGCTGCGGACCTGGTGTTCGCTGACCTTGGTGGCACCCTGCCGCTTGTACGGCATGTGGCAGTCGGCGCAGGAGACGCCGGCCTTGGCGTGGATGCCATTGCTCCAGGTCTCGAAGTCCGGGTGCTGGGCCTTCAGGCCCGGCATGCCGGTGGTCTTGTGCGTCCAGTCCACGTGGTCGGTGCTGTCCTCGAACTCGTTCTCGATGGTCAGGCCCTTGCTCCACGGGAAGGTGAGGGTCTTCTTGTCACCCTTGAAGTAGTACTCGACGTGGCACTGGCCGCACACGAAGGAACGCATCTCCTGCGGGGTTGCGTCCTTGTTGACGTCGTAGTCCTTGATGCCCTGGCTGGCCTTGTACTCCTTGATGCCGGTGATGAAGGCCGGCTTGGTGACGCGCAGGGACATGTCCTTGGGGTCATGGCAGTCGATGCAGGAGATCGGGTGCTTGAACTTGCCCTGGATGTCCATGTACTTGGCGTGGTTCGTCTCGTCGAAGCCCTTCATGATGTCACCGCCGCCGATCTCCTTGAAGACCGTGTAGGTGGAGGCGTGGCAGTTGATGCAGGCGCCGGGCTGCGGGAAGTCGGTCATCCGCTTGGTGTACAGCTGGTCCTCCAGCATGTAGGCGTGGCCGCGGGCCTCGCGGTAGTCCGTCGCGAAGGCATAGCCGGCCCACACCTTGCGCAGCCGCGGTTCCTTGTCCAGCTCCTGCGCGGCGGTGAAGGTGCGCGGATCCTTGGCGTCGGGCGTGTGCGGCGTCTTGTTGGAGCCGCCAAACTCGGTGGCCTCCATCTCCGCGGTCTTCTTGTACATCTCGTACTGGATGGGGAAGTTCTTGCCCCACTCGGCCGGGTCCACCGTGGTGTCGGTGAGCTCGACGGCCTTGAAGTAGGTGTCCTTGGCTTCCGTCTGCTTCTTCGCGACGTCCACCAGCAACGCCGCGATCACCAGGGTGACCAGCAGGCTGCCCAGGACCAGCGCGCCAAGCAACAGCTTGGTGCGGCGCTTTGGCTCGTGCGGGGGCACTGTGCTGTGCTCAGCGGTACTCATGGCAGTTCACTTCCTGTGACCGACTTCACTGTGGCATTTCGTGCACGACACCTGGGTGTCGTGGTTGCGCGTCATCTGGATGTCCTTGGTCAAGTCCTGATGGCAGTTCAGGCAGTTGGCCTCGGCGACCTTCATGTTGACGTCGCGGATCTTGATGTTCTCCGGGTACCAGCCGGTGGAGAACTTCAACCCGTGCAGGAATCCGTCCTCCGCCTTCACCCAGTACTTGTGCACGACGTTGTCGTGCGGCAGGTGGCAGTCATTGCAGGTGGCCACCGCGTGGTGGCTGCCCGCCTTCCACGCGTTGTACTCCTCGTTCATCGCGTGGCAGTTGTTGCACGTCTTGGGATCGGTGCCGAAGTAGGACAGGCCCTTCGCGAAGACGAAGGTGTAGACCCCCAGACCGATCACTGCACCGATCGCGATGGCGAGTAGCGACAGGACAATCGTCTTCATGTCGGCGTACTTCTTGACCGTCTCGACGATGCCACCTCCTGCCATCGTGCACCTCCTGCTCAGGCCCGCTGCCGGCTCCCGGGGTCGGGACGGCAGACATGGCACCCAGTAGTGACATATTCCCGGCTTTCGGGAGGCAAAAACATCCCTCGGTGGATAGAACTTCGGTACATACGACCCGTCGTAGTGCACAGTGTCCGGCCAAGTCAGGGCCGGAATGCACGGGTGTGTCGGGGTGGATGGCGCGGGCCGTGACGAGGGACTGGCGCGCGGGGCGTGACGCGGGGTCAGCGGGTGTGCTGGCGGGGGGCGCCCAGGCCCTTGCGCACGATGTAGGCCGCGGCCTGGATGCGGTTGTCCATGTGCAGCTTGCGCAGCGCATTGTGGACGTGGTTCTTCACGGTGCCCTCGGTGATGGACAGCCGGTTGCCGATCTCCCGGTTGCTCAGCCCGCCGGCCACCAGCTGCAGGATCTCCAGCTCCCGCTGGCTCAGCTCCTGCCGCGGCTCGGTGGCGGTGGCGACGGAGCGTGGGGTGGGGCCCTGGCCGCGCAGTTCGGCCAGCAGCCGGCCCACCAGGGCGGGGGCGAAGGGGGATTCGCCGCGCATCACCTGGCGGAAGGTCTCGAATAGCTCGTCGGGATGCATGTCCTTGAGCAGGTAACCGTGCACGCCTTGTCGGACGGCCGGCAGCAGGTACTCGTCGTCCTCGCTGACGGTGAGCAGCACCACCTTGGTGGCGGGCAGGTCCTCCAGGATCCGGCCCGCGGCCTCGACACCATTCATCACCGGCATCTCCACGTCCATCAGCACCACGTCGGGCTGCAGCTCGTGGGCCAGCTCGACGCCCTCCAGGCCATTGCTGGCCTGGCCCACCACCTGCAGGTCCGGTTGGGCGTCGATCAGCGTGGCAATGGCGCGCCGAAACAGTGGCTGGTCGTCCACCAGCAGGATCCGGATCGGTACGGTCCGGGAGGCATCCGGGGCGGGGGCTGGGGTCAGGGGTGGGTTCACCGGGCGCCCCGTCCGCTCAGTGCGGGGGTGTGGGCCTCGTCGCGCGGCAGGTCGACGACCACCCGGGTGCCCTCGCCGGGGGCGGAAGCGACGCTGAACCGGCCGCCCAGGTCTTCCACCCGCTCGCGCATGGTGTGCAGGCCATAGCTGTCCTGCCGGCCGGGCAGCGACGGGTCGAATCCCCGCCCGTCGTCGCGGACCTCGACCCGGGTGTGTCCGCCGTCCGCGCGCAGCAGCACCCGGGCGTGGCTGGCGCCGGAGTGCTTGCGCACATTGGTCAGCGCCTCCTGCACCACTCGGGAGAGCTGCAGCTCGTGGCTGCTGGGGATCGTGGGGGCATCGTCGGCCAGCTCCAGCGAGAGCTCGGCCGGGATCCCACTGGAGCGTGACCAGGAGCTGAGGAAGCGTTCGATGCCCTCGATGAAGCCGCGGTCCGCGCGCCCGGCCTCGCGCAGACCCAGGATCGCCTCCCGGACGTCGCGGCAGGACTCCTGGCACAGGTCGGCCAGCTCGCCGAGTTCCCCGCGCACCTGCGGCAGCCCCGCCAGCTCCGGATCGCACTCCAGACTGCGCAGCTTCAGGTGGGCGACGGACAGGACCTGGGCCAGGGAGTCATGCATCTCCCGGGCGATCCGCTCGCGCTCCTCCAGGACGGCACTGTGCCGTTCGGCCGCCAGGGCACGGTCCTGCAGTGTGACCAGCTGGCTGTACCCCCGCTCCAGGAGGGCGAAGACCACCCGGCTGAAGACCACCACCGCGAGGGCGCCCACCAGCCCGGCGATCACGTGGATGGTGCTGGGCCACAACAGCGGCAGGGCGGCGACGAAGGCCACCGGCACAACGATCGAGAGCAGCCGTAGGCGTCGCAGCCAGCGCTCCAGATCCTGTCGGCTGGCAGGCGTGGACGCCTCGCGTGCGCTCACCTGTCCACCTCCTCGATCCAGGGCATGTCATCGGGTGCCTGGGGCAAGCGTAATTCACACAGTTTTGGCTGTGTTTATCGGGGGTGGTGTATCGGTGGATACAGGTCCGTTGGGCCCTCCTGCGGGTGATCAGACCTCGTCGGGGCCCTGCGGCCGCTTGAACAGGTCCGGCTCATGGCTGGCCTGCCGGGCGCGGCTGCTGCGCACCGCATTCATCCCGGTCAGGGTGGAGTAGTCCTTGCCGCGCTCGTGCTGGGCCGGCCGGGCGGGCTGCTTGCGGGCCGGCTCGGGCTTGGGCTGCTCCACCCGGGGCTGCGGGCGGATCTGCTTGGACGGCTTGGGTGCCTGGCCGGCCGAGACCGCCGCCACGGCGATCGCGGTGGTCACCGGAACTGCCAGCACCAGCCCGATGGAGCCCACCAGGGTGCGCACCAGCTCGCCGGCAAACATCTCCCCGGTCAGCACCTCCACCAGCGGGCGCTGGTAGATGCTGAGGAGCAGCAGGACCGTCATGATCGCGCCGGCGGTGGCGAAGGCGGTGGTGTAGACCGTCGAGGCAATGTGGTCCCGGCCAATCCGCATGGCGCCGGTGAACAGCTCCTTGCGGCTGCGCCCGGTGCCGGCCAGTTCCCAGACCGCCGAGGCCTGGGTGATGGTGACGTCGTTCAGCACGCCCAAGCCGGCGATGATCACGCCGCAGACCACCACGGAGCTCAGGTGCATGCTGGGTGCGGCGGTGGCCAGCAAGAAGTCGTCCTCACTGGCGACGCCGGTCAGGTGGGCCCACCTGGCGGCCCACCACCCCAGCCCGGCGCTGATCGCCAGGCCGAACAGGGTGCCCACCAGGGCCGTCGTCGTCCTGGTGGAGAAGCCATGGGCCGCATAGAGGACGACGAACATGATCGCGGAGCTGGCGGTCAGGCCCACCAGCGTCGGGTTGTGGCCGACGATCAGCGCCGGGAAGAGGAACTTGACCATCACGAAGCCCGCGAAGACCAGCCCCAACAGTGACGCGAAGCCGCGCCACCGGGCCACCGCCACCACCAGCACCGCGAAGACCAGCGCAAAGAAGGCCAGCGGCAGGTCGCGCTGGAAATCGGCGAACTGGTAGCCGATGCTGCCGTCCTGCGGCGAGGGCATCCGGTAGAGCTTGACCCCGTCGCCCACCTTCAGGCCGGACTCGTAGACCTCCGCGGTGACCTGCACCTCCTGGGTCTGACCCTTGTCCGGCCCCTCGTCCAGATGGACCGCGATCTTGGCGCATGGCCGGGTGTCATTGGCCACCGATCCGGTCATGCCCTCACAGCTGACCTCATTGAGGGTGGTCACGGTGCCCTTGGGCATGGTCACCCCGGGCACCATCACGCTGGAGGCGTCGCTCTTGATGTGTGCCGGCACATTGCGCGGCCACAGCCAGACCAGGGCCACCAGGGTGAAGACCGCGATGGGCACCAGGATGCTGACCATCCAGCCCAATGCGCGGCGTTCCACCGTGCGCAGCTCCGGGTCATCCGGGCGGGCAGCGGCGTGCGAATGTGCATGTGACATGAGGGCCTAACCTTTGACCAATGGATTTCTTGACCGAGCCGAGCCGTCTGCGTCCCCCGGGGCGCTCCCCGGCGCCTGCAGACGCGGCCACCATACCCGCTGCCGGTGGCTCGGTCCGGCTCGTTTCGGGGGCGGCCGGGCGGTTGGGGGTGTGTCTGGGGCGGCTGCGTCGCGGCCCGGGGGACCCCACCATCCGTCGGGTGGGTGACGTGTGGTGGCGGGCCAGCCAGACCCCGTCGGGCCCCGTGCTGGTCCAACTGGCCGACCGGGACCGCGACGTGCTGGCCCGGGCCTGGGGCGATGGCGCCCAGTGGGCGCTGGAGCAGCTGCCCCGCCTGCTCGGCTGCCATGACCGGGCGGATTTCCGGCCGGAACATCCCGTCTTGCGGGAGCTGGTGCGGCGTCATCCCCAGTTGCGGGTGGGCGCGACGGACCTGGTCTGCGAGAGCCTGCTGCCCGCCGTCGTGGAGCAGAAGGTCACCGGGGCGGAGGCCTTCCGGGCGATCCATCGGCTGACCCGACGGCATTCCCGGCCGGCTCCCGGGCCGGCCGCCGTCGCGGGGCATCCCGCCCACGGAATGCTGTTGCCGCTGGCTGCCGAACACTGGGCCGCCATCCCCAGCTGGGAGTACCTGCAGGCCGGGGTGGAGCAGAAGCGCTCGGCGACGGTGGTGGGGGCCGCCCGTCGGGCCCGGGCGGTGGAGCGCACCCTGACCGGACCGGATCCCGACCGCGCCCTGCGTTCCCTGGCCGGGATCGGTCCGTGGACGGCGGCCCGCGCCCGACAGCAGGCCCATGGCGATCCCGACGCGTGGAGCGTGGGGGACTACCACGTGGGCCGGGCGATCAGCTTCGCCCTGTGTGGCGAGGAGCTGGACGACGACGGTTGCGCCGAGCTGCTGGCCCCGTATGCGGGGCACCGCTACCGGGTGGAGCTGCTGCTGGGCCTGGGTGGTCCGAGGATCGAGCGGCACGGCCCCCGACGCAGCCTGCCCACCCACCTGCCCTGAGATCCCCGGGCCGCCGCGGTCCGCTTGCAATCCCCGAGGTGGCCTGCCGGCCACGGTCCCCGGGTTGGTCCAGGGGCAAGCCTCACTGCGCAGCAGTTGGGTGTTGGGGCAGCTGTTGGAGCGGCTGCCCCAAGACTTTGCGGCTGCGCAGTGGTCCTGACCACGCCGGGAGGTGCGGGATGCGGGTCAGACCTCCGTGGCGGCCGGCCGGGCACCACCGGCGGCTGCGGGGTCGGCCGGTTCCCGACGGGGGTAGGGTCGGTGTTCATCCTCCCCGTCGGCCTGGTCCAGCTGGGGGAAGGGGTCGGTGTCGTTCAGGTATCGCAGCCAGGACGTCACCACCGCCATCACGGGCACCGCCAGCAGCGCCCCCACCAGACCCCACAGGTAGCCGGCCAGGCTGACCCCGACGATCACCGCATAGGGATGCAGGGAGACGGCGCGGCCCATCAGGAGCGGCTGCAGCACATTGCCCTCCAGCTGCTGCACCGCCAGCACCACGACGGCCATCAGTGCAGCCGCCGTCGGGCCGCCGGTGAACAACGCCAGCACCACGGCCACCAGCCCGGAGACGATTGCCCCGGCGAAGGGCACGAAGGCGGAGACGAAGACCAGCATGGCCAGCGGCAGCGGGAAGGGGACGTCCAGCAGCCAGGCACCCATCCCGATGAAGAAGGCATCGATGAAGGCCACCACCACGGCGGTGCGGGCGTACAGCTCCAGGCTGCGCCAGCTGCGACGGGAGGCCTCGTACTGCCGGGTGCGGGAGCGGGGCGGCACCAGCCACAGCAGGTGCTGCCAGATCCGGGCGCCGTCACTCAGGAAGAAGAAGGCGCTGATGAAGCCCAGCAGGGCCATGGCCGTCAGCTCGCTCAGGGAACCGCCGAAGCTCATCACCGTCGTGACGATGTTGGAGCTGTGACCGGTCAGCCAGGCCTGCGCCTTGTCCACGGCCTCGGTGAGCTGACCGTCCTGCAGGTGCAGCGGACCGTCGCGCAGCCACGTGGCGCCCTGGTGCACTGATCTTTGCGCCAGGGAGGTGATGTCGCCCAGATCCGAGAGCAGCACCGTGACTGCGTAGCCAAGCACCGCCCCGATGATGCCCAGCGCCGTCAGCAGCGCCAGGGCACCTGCCAGGTATGGCCCCAAGCGTAGATGCCTGCGCAGCCAGCGCACCGCGGGGCTGAGCAGGGCGGTGAGCAGCAGGGCGATCGCCATCGGGACCAGTGCGAAGCGGGCCTGGCTGATCAGCCGGATGGCCACCCAGGCAAAGGCCACGCTGACCAGGAAGGGCACGCCGACGCGCAATGCGAGGTCAAGCGCGCGGGAGCGATGGAAGGGAGTGTCGGACAGCTCGGGTTGGTGCACCTCTCAAAGGTGCCCCCGAAGCACACTCATTGCCAAGCCCACAAGGTCTTTTACACCCCTAGGGGTGGGCTGGTCTGGCGACGTGGGCTGGCGTCGGACCCCGGAGGACGACGGTCGGCTGGCCTGCCGTACCCGCCCGGGCATGGCGGGTACGGCCGAGCGTCTGCCCCGAGCGACAGGCTCAGCGGGCGATGGTGGCGCCACGGTCCACCCGCTCGAAGCCGGCGGGAGCCTTCCCGGTCCAGCGGTCGAGCTCCAGTCGGCCAGCCCTCACGCCTGGTGCCGGTGGAGAACCCGTCGAAGTCCCGTGCAACACAGAAGTAGCCCCTGCCAATGAATGGATTTCCGGTCAATCCAGTCGTGACTGGGAGGTGTCGTTCACTGGTTGGCCGGCTCCGGTGAGCGACGGGCAGCCAAGGCGGCCAACAGCACCCCGACCGCCAACAGCGGGAGCCCGAGGCGCCAGGTGGCGGCTTCCACCTGGGTGGCCAGCAGTAGACAGGAGGCCAGCCCCAGAGCTGGCACCACCGACGGGATCCGGAAGTGCTCGTGGCCCACCTGGTCACGTCGCAGCACCAGCACCGCCAGGTTGGTGCTGGCGAAGACCACCAGCAGAAGCAGCACCAGGGTGGCGGCCAGGGTGTCGATCTCCCCGGTCAGGGCGAGCACCACCGACAGGCCCGAGGTGACCAGGATCGCCACCCACGGGGTACGCCGTCCCGGCAGCACCCGGGCAAGGGCGCGGGGGAGCAGCCCGTCGCGGGCCATTCCATAGGCCAGCCGGGAAGACATGATCCCGGTCAGCAGCGCACCATTGGCCACGGCCACCAGCGCCACCAGGCTGAACAACACCGGCGGGATCCCGCCGGCCGCCCGCACCACCTCCAGCAGCGGCCCGGAGGAGGCGGCCAACCGATCCGTGGGCAGGATGGCGCTGGCGGCCGCGCCGACGCCGGCATAGATCACCGCCGCCACCACCAGCGCACCAAACAGGGCTCGCGGGTAGGAGCGGTTGGGGTCGCGGGCCTCCTCCGCGACGTTCACCGACGTCTCGAAGCCCACATAGGAGTAGAAGGCCAGTACCGCCGCGGCCAGCACCGCCTGGACCGCGCCATGCCCCGGAGCGCCCAGCTGGGTCAGCCGGGACAGGTCCGCGTCGCCGCGGGCAATCACCACGATGCCCAGCACGAGCACCGTCAGCAGTCCGGACACCTCGATGATGGTGGCCACGGCATTGGCCCCCATCGACTCCTTGATCCCGCGGGCATTCAACGCGGCCAGCAGGGCCAGGAAGACCACCACCACCAGCGGGACCGGCAGTCGCACGAACTCACCCAGGTAGTCCCCGGCGAAACCGAGCGCCAGGGCGCCGACCGAGACGATCCCGGCGGCCAGCATGCAGAAGCCCACCAAGAAGCCCGCGAACGGACCGTAGGCGCGGTGGGCGTAGTACGACGAGCCACCCGCGCGCGGATACTTCGTCGCCAGCTCGGCATAGCTGCCGGCCGTGAGCAGGGCCAGCAACAAGGCCACCACCAGCGGCACCCACACCGCCCCGCCGGCCAGCGCTGCTACCTGCCCGACCAGGACATAGACCCCGGCGCCCAGCACGTCGCCCAGGATGAACAGGAAGAGCCCCCAGGTGCCGACGGCGCGGCGCAGCGGGGTGCCGCCCGGCTGGGCGGGGCCGGGGGACTCTGGCATGGTGTGTGGGGAAGAAGACATGCGCCGCAGCCAACCACGTCCGACGCCCCGTCGCCTCACCCCAAGGTGGACCAATCCGGTCCGCGAGTCCCGCCCTGTTTCCCGAGCCCCGCCATGGTCCCCGAGCTTGTCGAGGGTGTGCGGCTTGATTTCGGGGGATGATGTCTCCGGCCGGGTGTCCTCGTGGCTGCCCGCCCTTGATTGGCGAGCCGCACCATGCTCCCCGATCCACTGCGCTCGTGGAATGCGCAGCCTCGTCGCTGACAACGGCTTCCCTCCTTGCCGAGGGGTTGGCCGATCCGTCAGTCGGTGGTCGGGGCCTGGTTCCCGGTGGACTCCGCAGCCTCCAACTGGTCGGCCACGGTCTGCCCGGGCAACCGGACCACGAATTCCGCCCCACCCTCCGCGGACCGACGGGCGGTGACCTGGCCGCCGTGCGCGTTGATGGTGTGCGCGACGATCGACAGGCCGAGGCCGGTGCCGGGGGTGTTGCGCGCCCGGTCCGAGCGGTAGAAGCGGTCGAAGACGTGTGGCAGGTCCTCGTCGGCGATCCCCGGCCCTTGGTCCGCGATCCGCAGCTGGTCCCCTTCCAGGTGCACGTGAATGGTGCCGCCGGGCGGGGAGAACTTGACCGCATTGTCCAGCAGGTTGGTGACGGCCCGTTCCAGCGTGTCCGGTTCACCCACCAGGAAGAGCGGGTTGAGTTCCACGTCGAAGTTCAGTCCGGGCCCGCGTCGCTTCGCCCGCACGATCGCGGATTCCACCACATCCCGGAAGTCCAGCGGTTCCGGATTGGCGGTCACCTTGTCCTCCCGGGAGAGCTGCACCAGGTCACCCACCAGGGAGGTGAACTCGCCCAACTGGGCCGCGATGTCATGCAGGATCTCGGCGCGGGCTCCCTCGGGCAGCATGCCGCTCTTCTCGTCGGCCACTAGCAGCTCGATGTTGGTGCGCATCGACGTCAACGGGGTTCGCAGTTCATGTCCGGCGTCGGCGATCAGCCGCTTCTGCCGTTCCCGCGAGGAGCCCAGCGAGTTGAGCATGGTGTTGAAGGAGCGGGTCAGCTCGCCCAGCTCGTCGTCGGAGTGGATCTCGATCGGGGTCAGCTCGTCGGTCTCGGTGACGTGTGCCACGGCGCCCGACAGGTTGCGCAGCGGTCTCATCGCCTGCCGGGCCGAGAGCCACCCGAGCAGGATGGAGAGCAGCACGCCGATCCCGCCGGTGGTGATCATGGTCAACCACAGCCAGTGCAGGGTGGTCTCGGTGGGCGGCAGCGGCCGGGCCATCACGACGGCATAACGGTGGTCCCCGATGGTCTGCGGCACCGCGATCATCCGGTAGCGCACCCCGGTGGAGCCGGTCACCGTCCGGGCTGTGGTGCCCTGCTGCAACCTGGCCACGGCCAGCTCGTCGTCGCCCGGTTCCAACGCGACGGTGGCGCCATTGACCTGCTGCACCTTGCCGTCGCTGGCCAGCAGCATCAGCGTCACATTGGCCGCCCGCAGGGCGCCGGCATTGAGCCCGCCCATGCTCTCCACATCCTGCTCGATCTGGGCGGCGGAATAGGCGGCGACGTCCACCAGCTCGTTGTCCAGCTGGGTGTAGAGGCTGAGCCGGGTCATCCAGTAGGCGGCGATGGCCACCAGCATCACCGCCAGACTCACTGACATCACCGTCAACCGGACCAGCCGACGGCTGAGCGAGGCGCGATGGGGCGCGCGGTCTCCCCAGGGGAGCAGCCGGACCACACGGTCAAGGGGATTCACGTTCGGGTGCCTGTCAAGAAGGGCCAGTCAGGGGAGGGGTGGGTTGGGGCGGTCACCCCGACCGATCACGGCGGGGTTTCGCGCAGCACGTAGCCGATGCCGCGCACGGTGTGGATCAGGCGGGACTCACCCTGCGACTCGGTCTTGCGCCGCAGGTAGCCGATGTAGACCTCCAGCGAGTTGGCCGTGGTCGGGAAGTCGAAGCCCCAGACCTCGTTCAACAGCCAGCCGCGCTCCAGCACCCGTCGCGGATGCTCCATGAAGACCTGCAGCAGCGCGAACTCGGTGCGGGTCAGGCTGATCTTGCGCCCACCGCGGGAGACCTCCCGGGTCTGGGTGTCCAGGATCAGGTCGTCGAAGACCAGGGTCTCGCTGCCCTTGTCATTCTCCGGCCGGGAACGACGGGTCAGCGCCCGCACCCGGGCGAGCAACTCGTCCAGCGCGAACGGCTTGACCATGTAGTCGTCGGCGCCGGCATCCAGCCCATCCACCCGGTCACCGACGGCATCCCGCGCGGTGAGGATCAGGATCGGCACGTCATTGCCGGTGGACCGCAGCATCCGGGTGGTCTCCAGACCGTCCAGCCGGGGCATCATCACGTCCATGATCACGGCCTCGGCCTTGATAGCGGACAGCTTGGCCAGCGCCTCCAGGCCGTCGGCGGCGGTGCTCACTTCATAACCGCTGTACTGCATGGAGCGGGCCAGGGAGTCGCGGACGGCCTGGTCGTCGTCAACCACGAGGATGTGCATGGGCCTAGCTTGCCACTTGCGGCTGCCGATTGCCCGTTGGCTCCTCGGAGGCGGACTGGACGGCCGCGAGCACGATGTCGAACCGGCTCGAAAGCCCCGCGGGGCCGCCCAGCCCCAGCAGGAAGGCGGCCACCGGCGCCATGGGGCGCACACTGGCGTGGGCGACTGCCCGGGCGAGGTGGGGCAGCTCGTCGACCGGAACCTCTGCCGGGTCGAGCCCCAGCCCTCCGCACGACTGGGCGACGAAGGCCTGCCAGCAGCGCGGGTCCTCCCGGGACTCCTCGGGCAGCGGCTCGGCAGGGAGGGCGTCCAGGATCACACGCCGTGCCAGCTCCCGGTCCCGTCCCTCGGCCAGCGCCCAGCCCCACAGATAGGCGCTGACCGGCGCCATGGGGCGCAGACCGGCCGTCGCCACCTGCCCGGCGAGCTCGAGAAGTTCGGTGGTGTCCGTCAGGTGGGGGTTCTGGCCCAGCGCCTCACAGGCAGCATCGACCCATGGGTCCAGCGGTGGTGTGTCCTGATGGTGCATGCCTTCCTCCGGCTTCTGGGTGAGGGTGGTCAGGGTTGGAGGCGACGTCCGTCGGCCCCGCGGCCCAGACGGGCCAGGACGTGGTCCGGCAGATGCACCCCGAAGGGGTCACCGGTGCGGGCGCGGCAGAGGTGACACAACGCGCGGTCATCATCGGGGAAACGGGAGCGGCAACGCTCGCAGCGGCGAGTGGGAACCCTGGCCAATTCATGGGGCTCGCCAGCCACCAGCTCCGCCCAGCCGATGGTGCCGGTGGTTTGCAGGGCGTCGACGGGACAGTGCGTGACGCACTGTCGTTCTCCGCGGCAGGCCGTGGCCCGGTGCACCAGCACCGACGTGCCGCCCTCGTGGGTGAGGGACAGGGCCTCGTGCGGGCAGGCGCGGACACAGACACCGCAGGCGGTGCAGCCCGTGGCGGCCAGGGCAAGGGCCGGGGAGTCGGCCAGATCCTGGTCCACCACCCCCGCGGCGGCCAGGGACTCCAGCAGCCGGGTGTGCGAGTCGCCGTCCGGTGAGTGGGTGCTTTCTGAGGGGGCTGGGGGCGGGCGCAGCCCAAGCGCGGTACGGCGATCCACCGGAGGGCGACGTTCCTCCAGCAGGGCTCCGCGGCCGCCAGGGCCGGGTGTCGTGCCCAGTTGCAGCCGGGAGGGGCCCACCAAGGTGGCAATCCGGTGCAGGTCCTCGCGCGCGGCGGCTCGGGTGCACTGGTCGACGTCGAGCCAGGCCGTGCCACCAGCCAGGGCAAGGTCCAACAGCCACCAGACCGGCACCTCGGCCAGGCAAGCGTCCAGGCGCAGGGTCCTGGCCCGGTGCCTGCGCTCGGCGTGGTCGCAGACCACCACCAGCCCGCTGGGGTCGCGGGCCAGGTGGGCCAGGATGGTCTCCTGGCGCGTCCGCGCACCGGGTGGTCCACCGCTCCCGATCGTCACGAATGTCCTCCTCCCGGGTGGTCACCGCCGAGCCTATGTGATGTTCTTCACGGCCCCGGCAGTGGGCGTGAAAGTGGTTGTCAGATAGCGTTGGAGACTCCAAGACAGTTTCTCCTACAGGGGGTAGTGGTGGGTACTTCCACGCAGGTCCAGGGCGCGGGCCACGGCGCGCGGGTGTCGCGGCGCCACCTCATGCAGTGGACGGGTGCCGCGGCGGCCACGGGTGCCCTTGTGTCCACCCTCCCGGAGCGGGCCGCCAGCGAGCCGGTGCACGTGCGCCAGGCTGACGGCCTGGCCGACGCCGACCGGACCATCTGGTCCGCCTGCATCGTCAACTGCGGCTCCCGGTGCCCCTTGCGCCTGCAGGTCAAGGATGGGGTGGTTGTGCGGGTGCTGCCCGACAACACCGGTGACGACAGCCTGGAGAATCGACAGATCCGAGCCTGCGTGCGCGGCCGCAACATGCGCCAGCGGATCTACAACCCGGACCGGATCAAGAAGCCGCTCAAGCGCAAGGAAGGCACCAAGCGAGGCGACGGCCAGTGGGAGGAGATCAGCTGGGACGAGGCCTTCGACCTGTTCGCGGAGAAGTTGAAGTACACCTATGACAAGTTCGGCCCGGAGGCCGTCTTCAAGGTCTACGGCTCTGGAGTGTGGAATGCCCACCTGGCCTATGGTGCTGGCTGGCAGCGCCTGTTCAATGCGATGGGTGGCCACCTGAACTACTACAACAACTACTCCTACAGCCAGATCGGTGGGATCACCCGCTTCCACTACGGCAACACCGACGAGCAGATGTCGAACTCCTTCGAGGACTCCATCAAACACGGGCGGATGCTGGTGCTGTGGGGCAACAACCCGCAGGAGACCCGGATGTCGGGGGGCGGCCTCACCTATGTGTCACTGGAGGCCGCGCGCAAGGCCGGGTTGAAGATCGTCGTGATCGACCCCCGGCATTCGGACTCGGTCTCGGTCCTGGCGGACCAGTGGATCTCCCCGCGTCCCGGCACCGACGCCGCCTTGGTCAGCGGCATCGTCCACCACCTGGTGAAGAACGGTCTGCATGACCAGGCCTTCCTGGACAAGTACTGCGTCGGCTTCGACGAGCAGCACATGCCCAAGGGCATTCCGGCCAACAATTCCTACCTGAGCTACATCATGGGCAAGGGAGAGGATGGGATCGAGAAGACCCCGGCGTGGGCTTCGAAGATCACTGGCGTGCCGGAGAAGACCATCATCGAGTTTGCGCTGGAGCTGGGTCGTACCAAGCCGGTGAACATCACCCAGGGCTGGGGGCCGCAGCGCCACGCCAACGGTGAGAACCAGGCCCGGGCCATCTACACCCTGGCCAATGTGCTGGGCCAGGTGGGCATCCCCGGCGGAGGTACTGGTGGCCGGGAGGGCAACTACTGGCCACTGACCGCCTGGCTGCCCAATGGTGACAATCCTTGCAAGGCCGCCATCAGCAATTTTGCCTGGAGCGAGGCGATCGTCCGGGGCGAGGAGATGACCGAGCTCAAGGATGGTGTGCGGGGGGTCAAGAAGCTCAGTACCGGAATCAAGTTCCTGCTGGAGTACGGCGGCAACATGCTGGGCAGCCAGCATGCCGACCTCAACAAGCTGCGCGAGATCCTGACCGACGAATCCAAGTGCGAGTTCATCGTCACCGTGGACAACCAGATGTCCACCTCCGCGGATCTGTCCGATCTGGTCCTGCCGGACACCACCACCGCTGAGCGCTGGGACCTGGTGCCCAGCGAGTACTGCGGTGACACGGCCTACCTGATCGCCTGCGAGAAGGCGATCGAGCCGCTGCACGAGTCCAAGCCCGCCTACGAGATGGTCACCGAGATCGCCAAGCGGCTCGGCGTCGAGCAGAAGGTCACCGAAGGGCGGGACCTCAAGGGCTGGGCACAGTACCTGCAGGACGAGGTGAACGTGAAGGCCGTCCCCGGGATGCCGAAGTTCGACGAGATGCTCAAGAAGGGTGTGCACCGCTACCGCAACCCGGAGGGGACCACCGTCGCGCTCAAGGCCTTCCGGGACGATCCGGTCAAGAACCCGCTGGAGACCCCGACGGGCAAGATCGAGATCTTCTCCGAGCAGCTGTGGAACATGGCCAAGACCTGGGAGTTCCCCGACCGCAAGAAGGGCGACGTGATCACCGCCATCCCGGTGCACGTCGACACCTGGGAGGGCGCCATGGAGGCGCTGTCCAATGACAAGTACCCCGTGCAGCTGATCGGCCACCACTACAAGCAGCGAGTCCACTCCACCTACGGCAATCTCAGCAATCTCCAGGAGGCCCACCCGCAGGCGGTCTGGATCAGCATCCCCGACGCCGAGAAGCGCGGCATCAAGAACGGGGACATGGTGGAGATCTTCAATGACCGCGGCCGGGTGCAGATCCCCGCCAAGGTCACCGCCCGGATCATGCCCGGCGTCGCCTCCCTGCCGCAGGGAGCCTGGACTGACTTCGACGCCGATGGCGTGGATCATGGCGGCGCGGTGAATGTGCTCACCTCGCTGCACTGGACGCCCGTCTCCAAGGGCAACTGCCAGCACACCACCCTGGTGCAGATCAAGAAGGCCTGAGAGGGGACGTCATGGAGGGTTTCTACTTCGACCAGTCGGCCTGCAATGGGTGCAAGGCCTGCGCCATCGCCTGCAAGGACAAGCATGACCTGCCGGTGGGCGTCCAGTGGCGCCGAGTCATCGAATACACCGGTGGCGGGTGGGTGCAGCAGGGGGACACCTACGAACCCCAGGTCTTCAGCTACTACACGTCGATCTCCTGCAACCACTGCGAGGACCCGATCTGCGCGGAGGTCTGCCCCACCACGGCCATGACCATCCGCGACGATGGTACCGTCTTCGTCGATCCCAACAAGTGCATCGGCTGCAAGTACTGCGCGATGGCCTGCCCCTACAGTGCACCGCAGTTCAACCCCGACAAGGGAATCATGACCAAGTGCGATGGCTGCAAAGACTACCGCGATGCAGGCCAGAAGCCAGCCTGTGTGGCCGCCTGCCCATCGCGCGCACTCGACTGGGGTGAGATCGACGAGTTGAAGAAGAAGCACGGAACCGACCTCCGCGCCGTGGAGCCGCTGCCGGATCCCGAGATCACCCGTCCCAACCTGCTCATCACCCCGCACCGTTCCGCCCAGGCGCAGGGCCGAGGCACCGGGTCCATCGCCAATCCCGAGGAGATCTGACATGTGGCATGAGCTACCCCTGGTGATCTTCACCATCTGTGCCCAGATGTCGGTGGGCTCCTTCATCGTGCTGGGGGTCATTCACCTGGCCGGCCTGAAAGTTCCGCAGAAGACGATGGACCGGGTCACGGATCCCGCGTTGTACGCGATCGGCCCCCTGTTGGTGCTGGGTCTGGCCGCCTCGACGATGCACCTGGGCAAACCATTCCGCGCCCCCAACGCGCTGCTCCATCTGGGTTCCAGTTGGCTCTCCCGGGAGATCGTCGCCGGCATGGCCTTCGCGGCGCTGGGTGCTGCCTTTGCTTTCTGCCAATGGTTCAAGCTGCTGAACCACCGGCTGCGCCAGTTGCTGGCAGGGCTGACCGCCGTCGTGGGCATCTTCCTGGTCTTTGCCATCTCCAAGGTCTACTCGCTGCGCACTGTTCCCGCTTGGGCGACGGTGCACACCCCGATCACCTTCTACATCACCACGCTGCTGCTGGGCGGATTGGCGGTCGCCGCGGCCCTGCTGGTCTCCTTCCGGCTGGCCCGTGGTCGAGGCGTCGAGGACCCCACTGCCGATCTGCTGACGCTGAACACGGTGCGAGCCATCTCCTTCGGTGCCCTGCTCGTGCTGGGACTCAAGTTCCTGCAGCGCAACACCTACTACACCTGGTTGGGCGCCCATCCCGATGCCGCCGCCCGTCGTTCCCTGGAGCTCTTGGGCGGCGAATTCGCTGGCTACCGGATGGCGGAGATGGTGTTGATGGTGGCGACCCTGGCCTGTCTGGCATGGCTGCTGTACAAGCTGGTGGGTGGACTGCGCCAGCACGGAATGCTGCCGGCCCTGGGGGTGGTGGCCTTTGCCCTGGCCCTGTTGGGTGAGTTCATCGGGCGGCTGCTCTTCTACGGCTCGATGGTGCGGGTGGGCGTGTGAGGCCCTGGCAGGAGCTGGCCGCCGCCGGAGCCGTGCTTCGCGTGCTGTCCGCCGTGATGTCCGGCCCTCCCAGCCCAGAGCTGCTGGCCATGGTGCGCCAGCGGGAATGGCAGCAGCAGTGGCCGATGGCGCACACGGGCGTCTGCCTCGCTGGTCTTGACCATCTGGCGGCCAGCGCCGAGGTGGGCGAGGACCTGGGCGACATCACCGCCGACCATGCGCGGCTGATGGGAGGTCCTGGCAGGGTTGCCGTGCACCCCTATGAGTCGGTGCATCGTTCGGTCGAGGGGCTCCTGTTCGAGCAGGAGACCTTGGAGGTGCGCGCTGCCTATGCCGAGTTCGGGCTGGCCGCCCCGCACAAGAATCGCGCTCCCGATGACCACATTGCCCTCGAGTTGGAGTTCGTCGCGACCCTGGCCGAACGAGCGGTGGATTCCGAACCGCCCGAGCAGGACACGCTGGTGGCCGGCTTCGAGCGGTTCCTGGCCGAGCATCTGTTCCGTTGGGGTCCGAACTTCTTCGACAGGCTGGGGCAGGCGGCCCAGACAGACTTCTACCGTGGTGTGGCGCTGCTGGGCGTCGACACCTTGGTGCAGGTGGGGGCTGGTCAACAGGAGTCGTGACGGCCAGCCGGCCGGCACTGTGTCACGATAACCGCCACCAGCGCGACGCCCACCAGACAGGCGGTCAGGGCGGTGACGCCGGGCCAGTGCCAGCGGCTCCAGGCCCAGCCCGCCACGGTTCCGGCCAGCGAACTGCCCAGGTAGTAGGCAAACAGGTAGAGCGACGCGGCCTGGCCGGTGCCCAGCCGGTGTTGCACCGCGTTGGCGGCCACCCAGCCGCTGGCCACGCCATGCGCCGCGAAGAATCCGATGGTGATCAGGGAGAGCCCCAGCACCACCAGCCACAGCGGCTGGGCGGCGCTGACCGCAATCCCCAGCAGGTGGATCGCCAACCCGCCGATGGCCACCGTCGATGCCCCGTGGGTCTCGGCCGCCCGCCCGGCCCGGGCCGAGCTCCACGAGCCGAAGGCATAGACCAGGAAGACCGTCCCGGCCAGGCCGACGGACAACCGGTAGGGCGCAGCCTCCAACCGGAAGCCCATCGCATTGAAACAGGCGACAAAGGCTCCCATCGCGCAGCCGGACAGGGTCATCAGCGCCAGTTGCACCGGATTGCGCAACAGGGCCAGGGTCTTGGCGGTCAGCTGCGACGGGTGCAACGGCTGTGGAGTGAAGTGCCTGCTGGGCAGCAGCAGCGCCCGCACCACCACCGCGCAGGCCAGGGCCAGCAACCCCACCCCGCCGATTGCCCAGCGCCAGCCGAACAGATCCGCCAGCGCCCCGCTGACCAGCCGACCGGACATGCCACCCAGGGCCGTGCCGCCGATGTACAGCCCGGTGGCCCGGCCAGCCGCGCCGGCGTCGATCTCCTCCCGCAGGTAGGCGACGGCCACCGCCGGAAGCCCCGCGACACAGGCCCCCAGCAGCAGCCGCAGGGCCAGCAACAGCTCCCAGGTGGGGCTGAGTGCCGTCGCCACGGTGACCATGCTGCAGGCAAAAAGGCTGGTCATCATCACATTGGTTCGGCCGATGGCGTCGGAGATCGGGCCCAGGAAGAGCAGCGCGATGCCCAGGGTGATGGTGCTGGCCGAGACGCTGAGCGCGGCCTGCGCCGGGGTGATCCGGAAGACCTCCCCCAGCGTCGGCAGCAGCGGCTGGGTGCAGTACAGCGTGGCGAAGGTCACCAGCCCGGCCAGGAAGAGCGCGACGGTGGTCCGCCGGTAGCTGCTCTCACCCGGCCGGTGGCCGCGGGCTGTCACTCCTGGCGTGGGGCGTCCGGCTGGGCCGGGCTCTCATCGCTCGGCGCGGCGGGCGGCTCGTCCGCTGGCCTGGGATCCTGGGCCGGATCGGCGCAGTCACCGGCCGGCAGCTGCGTGACACTGCCCGCCTCCTGGATCTGGATCCCGTTCTCTGGCGACGCCTCTTCGGGAGCGTGCTCGACGGGGACCTCGTCTCCGATCCCGTCCGCAAAGGCCGGTTCCGGGGCGCTGTCCACCGGCCCCGACGGCAACCCGTCGAAGGGCTCCAGCAGCGGCTCCTGGGCCCGGGCCGGCTCTTGGACCGCGGTCCCCGAGCCCTCCTGAACCACGGTCCCCGAGCTTGTCGAGGGGTCCCCGACCAGCCCGGATTCGGCTTCCGGTGGCAGGTCGGCCTGGGTGTTGGCCACCTCCTGGGGTGCCGGCTCTGCGCTCGGGGTGGCGGCGTATTCCTCGTCCAGTCGGGCTTGCGCCACGGTCTCCTGCTGGGCCTCGACAGGCTCGGCCGTCGTGGTTGGGTCGGTGTCCGTGGTTTGCGAAGTCTCGGTCACCGTCTCCGAATTGGCCTCGGTCACGGGCTCCGCGCCCTCTTCAGGCCGGGTCTCCGAGCCGTCTTCAGCCACGGTCCCCGAGTCCTCTTCAGCGACGGTCCCCGAGCCCTCTTCAGCCACGGTCCCCGAGCTTGTCGAGGGAGCCGGGGTGGGGTCTTGCTGGGCCTCGACAGGCTCGGCCGTCGTGGTCGCCTCGGCGGCAGCGGCCTGCGCCGCGATCCGCTCCGCCTCGGCCTGCTTGTGGGCTTCCCGCTCCGCCCGGGCCTGTTCCTCGGCCTCGATCCGGCGAGCCTCCTCCCGACGCTGCTCGGCCAGCTCGGCCTGCCTCGCCTCCCGGGCCTCGGCGATCCGGCGCTCCTTCTCCGCCTTCTCCTCGGCGGCCTGACGTTCCGCCTCGCGTCGGGCGGCGGCCTCGTGCTCCGCGGCCTCCCGTTCGGTGGTGAGGTACTCGGCATGCCGCTGCTGCTCCGCTGCGCTGGACTCGTGCCGCACGACGATCGCCGTGCCCTCCTTGGTCAGCCAGTGGATCCGCTGGTGCCCCTCGACGGTGGTGCGCCCGCTGACCGGATCGATCACCAGGCAGGTGCCCTCGTCGATGGTCACCACGGTGGTGACCTCGCCCTTCTCCAGCGCGGCCAGGCCGGCGCCCAGACCGGCGACGTCGCCGTGCACGTCGACGGCGGGGCCGATCAGCCCCAGCCCGTCGCGCATCTCGAACTCCTCCAGACCCTCGCCCCAGACCTCGGGCACAATCTGGCGGCCGCGGAACTTCCACCCGCCGACGATGGCTCGCTTTCCCACCACCATGGCACCGGCGGAGAAGCCCAGGTAGGGGACGCCGCGGCGGACCAGCTTGGCAATCAGGTCCCGGTGCGGCCGCAGCGCCTCCAGGTAGCCGGGCGTCCAGCCGCCCGCCACCACCAGCGCGGCCAGCTCCTCGGGAGCCTGGGGCCAGGCGGTGGTGTTCTCCTTCGGGTCGGGCTCGTCATCCAGCCAGACCGGCACGATCTCCGCCTCCGGCCAGCGCTGGCTGATCGGGTCGGCATAGCCGGCCAGCGCCTCGCCCACCTCCTCCTGCGTTCCCAGCAGGGCAATGGCAATCCGCGTGCCCCGCTTCTTCGCGGACTCGACGAACTGGTCGTGGACGCTGTCGAGGCTCTCGGCGGGGCCGCCTCCAACGAGGTACATGGTCATGCAGCCAGACTAGTCAGCGCCCAAGCCCGGGGGAACCTGAGCTGACCCGGCTCAGACCTACTGTGATTTCTCGCCCAACGAGAGGACTGCCATGCCAAAGCCGACCAATGCCGTCCACAGCTCCCGTGTGAACCTGGTGGCCAAGCCCAGCAATCTGCTGGAGACCGTGATGGCCTGGCAGCCGTTGCAGCTGCTCACCGGCATCTATGGCACCATCAGCCTGGGCGGTCACCTGTACGTGACGCCCACCGAGCTGACCTTCATCCCGCACGCACTCAACGCCTCACACACCGAACTTCACCTGCCGTTGGCCGACATCGTGGGCGTGCGGACGCAGCAGAAATTGCTTGCGGCGCTGCTCGTGATCAGTACCGCCGCCGGCGAGGAGATCCGCCTGGTCAGCTGGAGTCGTGACGAGGTGGTCGCCGCCGTGGAACAGGCCCGCGGCACGGCGCCCTCCGCCTGATTCGAACGCGTTCGCTCTGCGCTGCGGTGGTTCATCGCCCGCTGCGATGAACCACCGCAGCGGGCGGGTGCATCGGTGCTCAGACGTGGCCCAGCGAGTTCAGGACAGCGGCCGAGGCGGACAGCCCCAACCGGGTGGCGCCCGCGGCGACCATGGCCAGTGCGGTTTCGCTGTCCCGGATACCGCCAGACGCCTTGACGCCCAGCCGTCCACCGACGGTCTTGGCCATCAGCTCCACCGCATGCACGCTGGCCCCTCCGGCCGGGTGGAAGCCGGTGCTCGTCTTGACGAAGTCGGCGCCGGCGCGGGCGGCAGCTTGGCACACTTGCACAATCGTGTCGTCGTTCAGGGCGGCAGACTCGATGATCACTTTGAGCACCACAGGCGCGGGAACAGCGCGACGTACGGCGAGGATTTCCGCCTCTGTCAGATCAAAGTGACCCTCCAGAGCGTGCCGCAGGTTGATCACCATGTCGACCTCGTCGGCCCCCGCCCGCGCGGCCTGACCGGCCTCGTAGGCCTTGGTCTCTGCAGAATGGGCCCCGGAGGGGAAGCCGCACACTACCGCCAGTTTGATGCCGTTCGGCACCGCGATTGGCAGGTGGCTTGGGGAGAGACACACGGAGTAGGTACCCAGCGTGGCAGCCTCGTCGATCACCCGTTGGATCTGGTCGAGCGTCGCTTCGGGCTTGAGTACGGTGTGGTCGATCATCTGGGCGAGCTGAGTGCGAGTGGGATTTGTGGTCATGACGGGTCCTTTCGGTGGGTGGGCGGCTATCGATCAAGCAACGCTGAAGCTGTCGGCTGATCCGTGACCAGAATCGTGCAGAGCTTCTGGTTGAGGGCAGCCCGGGCAATGGCCACCTTCGCGGGGCCGGCGCAGACTGCGATGGAGCTGGGTATGGTGTGGATGTCAGTAAGGCTGAGACCAATTGTTCTGGCCTGCAGGTCCTCGTCGACGGGTTCGCCCTCGCCGTTGACGAATCGGGCCAGGACATCTCCCACTGCGCCGCGCCTGCGGAGCTGGTCGATCTGGAGCGCGGTGAGGCAGCCCGACTGCACCAGCACGGATTCGCGGGTGGCAGCACCCAAGGAGAAAACGATCGCGTCTGCCGTACGAGCAAGTTCCAGCACACCCCGGATGGCGGGCTCGCGCCGTAGCGCGGGAGCCAGCGTCTGGGAATCGATGACGGCCGGTGCCGGGAGGAAGACAGGAGTGCCGTTCGACTGTCTGGCCAGTCGGGAGATCACGGAGGCCGGATCGCCCCACCCAGGATGGCTGAGTCCACCATTGGCCTGCACCACAGTGGCTCGATCCGTCCACATCGATGAGATCTGCTCGGCCAGCGCCGTCATGGTGAAGCCCCATGACGCAGCCACCACTCGCGGGTTCGGAGACAGGTCCGCGAGGGCATCCGCGGCGGCACCGGCCACCAACCGAAGGTTGTCCTCGGGTTGGGTGGCTCCGGGTACGACGATGGAGGACTGCAATCCGAAGCGGTCCACCATGGCGGCTTCCAGATCGTGACAGCGGGCACGAGGATGGACGATACGTACCTGAACGATGCCGCGCCGCTTGGCTTCGGCCAGCATCCGGCCTACCTGCCATCTTGTCAGGTGCAGCCGTGCGGCCACCTCCTGCTGGGTCAGGTCTCGCTCGTGGTAGAGCTCAGCCGCCCGGAGCAGGAGATGGTCGTACTTGTCATCGCGTCGCGGCATTGATCAGATCGCGCCGTTGGGCAAGAACAGCACCTTGGAAGACACGACGCTGCGTTCCGCCATCTGCTGGATCAGCACCGGGACCTGTTCCAAGGCTTCCTCATGCGTGATCATGAACTGCCAGCGCAGGTTGCCGCGTGCCATCTGGTCGAGCGCCGTGGTCCACTCGGCTCCCGGGAAGGGCGCTGAGAAGGAGTTCCAGGAACCTCGGATATTGATCTCCAGTCGCATCAGGCGGGCCCACGAGGAATTGCTGATGATGATGTCCTCGTTGGGGATTCCGATTAAAACCACGTCGCCATGCCGAGCCGTGATCCCCACTGCCTGATCAGTCACGGTTGGGACGCCGGAGGTTTCGATGACGACGTCGAAGCCGCTACCCACAAGCGGTTCCAGCTCTTCCTTTGTGATCGGCGCATGATCGGCGCCGGCCTCGAGCGCCAACTTGGCTTTTTCCGGCGCTACATCGACAGCCACGATCTCGCCGGCGCCCATGATTCGCGCCCACTGGACAGCGAAGAGCCCGATCGGGCCGCCGCCCCCCAAAACGGCCACTCGGTGCCCGGCCCGCAACTGGGTGCGCCAGATGGCATGCAGAGCTATGGCAGCCGGATCAGCCATGGCGGCAGCCCTGGGATCAAGGCCCTCCGGCACCTTCAGCAACAGGTCTGCAGGGCCAGCCACAAACTGTGCATAGGCACCATGGCGACGTGAACCGTAGTAGTCGTAGTTCTCACACAGACTGAACTGCCCCTGGGCGCAGGGAGGGCAGTCAAAGCATGGCAGCATCGGCGGTACCGTCACCAAATCACCCACATTGAGGCCGTCGACCCCCTCACCAAGCTCGTCCACCCAGGCGCTGAACTCGTGGCCACAAACCAGGGGCAACTTGTGCGGGCCCTTGAGGAACATCCGCGCAAGGTCAGAGCCGCAAACGCCACAGGCAGCGACTTTCAACAGCACCTCGCGATTGCCCGGGGTGGGAACCTCGACCTCCTCGATTCGGATGTCGCCCACCGCGTGCATCATGGCGACCTTCATCATCCGTGTCATCGTCGTATCCTTCCGTGGTTGTTCAGGCCTGTTCGAGGTGGCGGGTCATGTCACGCATCAGTTCGCGCATGGCGTCGTAGGTCCTCAGATAGGCGTGGTAGCTGTACTCGTAGGCCTCGTGGGCCGTCTGGTTCGGCTCGATCACCGCAACGGTGTGCACCATCTGTTGGGCAGCGGCGGGCAGATCAGGGAAGATGCCCGCGCCGACGGCGGCCATCATGGCCGACCCAAGTACAGGACCCTCGCGGACGTCGGTGAAGGTCATCGGCACATTGGTCACGTCGGCGTGCAGTTGCATCCACAGCTTGGACTTGGCCGGGCCACCCGAGACGACGACGCTCTCCGGAGGGTAGCCATTGGCGCGCATCACGTCGAAGATGCTCTGCGTTCCGAAGCAGACTCCTTCCATGATCGCTCGGAACATGTGGCCCTCGGTGTGCCCCAGACTCAGTCCCCAGAAAACACCGCGCGAGCGGGCATCCGAGTAGGGCGCGCGGTTACCCTGGAAGTGGTCGAGGAGGATTAGGCCGTCACTGCCGACCGGCACCTGCGACGCCAGTTCGTCGAGCACGGTGTAGGGGTCCACACCTGCTGCCTTGGCCCGTTCGCGGGCGATCGGGGCAAGATTGTTCTTGAACCATGCCGCCACCGAGCCGGTCGACGACTGGCCGCTCTCCACGGTGTACTCGCCCTTGATGACAGCGTCGGTGAAGGAACCCCAGATGCCCGCAGCGTGCACGGGGGTCTTCGACTGGCCGATCATCACGTGGCTCGAGCCGGTGATCAAGGCCATCTTGCCGGGCTCCACAACGCCCAGTCCGATGGCTCCGGCATAGGCGTCGATAGCCCCCTCTGCCACCGGAGTGCCGGGCTTGAGCCCCAGCTCCGCGGCTCTATCCGGCCGCAACCCACCCACCACCTCACCGATCGGCAACAGGTTCTTGGGGAACTTGTCCAGCACTGCCTCCGCACCGGCCTTCTGGTACAGACCCACTGGCCAGCCTCCGCTGTCGCCGTCATAGAAGTACTTGCCCGCCGCGTGATTGAGCGACATCGACCACTCGCCGGTCAGCTTGTTCACGAGCCAGTCGGTGCAGTCGCAGATCACCTTTGCCTTCTCGAAGACCTCAGGCTCGTTCTTCGCGATCCACATGGACTTCGGGGCGCCCCACTCGGCAGAGACGGGTCCGAATCCGGAGTACTTCAGCGCTTGGTCTCCGGTGGCGGCCAGCGAGTCTGCCTCCGGGGCAGCCCGCACGTCCATCCACAGCAAGGCAGGCCGCAGATGCCGATCATTCTCATCCATGGCGACGACCGTCGCGGCAGTGGAGTCGAGCCCGATCCCGACAATGGACTCGGACGTAGCTTGGCCAGCCGCCATCACCCCGCGGACGGCTTCGACGATGCACCGCCACCACTCATCTGGATCCTGTTCCGCCCGACCAGGGCGAGGGAATTCGGTGTGCCACTCGGTGGCGAAGACGGCGATCTGCTTCCCATCTGGGTCAAAGATGCCGGCGCGTGCTCCGCCGGTGCCCATGTCGATACCCAGCAGGAGTTGTTGTGCACTCATGATGTCGTTCCCACCTCACGGAATCAGCGTTGATCACGCGGACAGTTTGTGGCGGCTTTGCCACTCCTTCAGGGTGCTGCGCATCTCTCCCGAGGCACAACGAATCTGCCGGATTTGCTCACTTGAGCAGGGTGGGGGTCTCGATCGATAGCAACGCGAGGGGCGTCACCTCTCCACCTCGTCTAGGATGCGGGGAACCGCCCGTTCGATCGCGGCCAGCGTCGCGTGGAAGCCGTCCATTCCGCCATACCAGGGGTCGGGAAGGCCGTCGCCGGGCGAGGCCTCGGGGTCGTACTCGCTGAACAGGTGGAGGTTGTCGGCCTCCGGCACCAACCGTCGCATCCGGTCCACGTGGTACTGCTCCGCGGCCACCACCAGATCGGCCTCCTGGATCTCCCGTGCGGTGATCTGGTGGGCCCGATGGTTCGACGTGTCGTAGCCCGCCGCCTTGAGCACCCGGGCGGCGCGCGGATCGATCGGGCCGCCGTGCTCCTCGTCGCTCACGCCAGCCGAGGTGATCTCCACCTCCAGACCACGCTCGGCGGCCTGGGCTCGGGCCACCCGTTCGGCCATCGGGGAACGGCAGATGTTACCGTGGCAGACCATCACCACCCTCACCGGTCCTCTCCCTTCAGCAGGCCGCCGACCACGGCGCTCACGACGCTGATCACCACGGACCCCAGCAGGGCCGCGAGCCAGCCGGTCACCCGCCACGGCTGCCCGAGCTGCCCGGCCACCCAGCTGGTCAGCATCAACATGCCGGCATTCAGCACCCACAGGAAGAGCCCCAGGGTGAGGATCACCAGCGGGAGGGAGAGCACCTTCAAGACCGGCTTGACCAGGGCATTCAACACGCCGAAGATCACGGCCACGATGACGATCACCACGGCGCGCTGGGTCAAGCTGCCACCCTGCAGGGTGATTCCCGGAACCAGGACGGTGGCCAGCGCCAGGGCCGCAGCATTGGCAAGCAGTCGAGCGAACATGCCTCCAGCCTGCCACGCCCGCCCGGGGCCTCCCGGGTGGGCTGCCATGTCCTTCCACAACATATGCGGCAGGTCAGTTGTCCAAGCCCGCTTCGGGGCCCTTGGACAGATGACCTGCCGCATTTGTTGTGGGCCGGCCAGGAGCACCCCTGGTCCAGCTGGTCCAGACCCGGGACTGGCCTCCCGCGCAAGCCCCGGGCCTGACAGGATGGATGTTCACGGACGCACGCAAGGAGCACAGATGAGCCTGAAGGGCCGCAACTTCGTCAAGGAAGCCGATTTCACCCCCGCCGAATGGTTGGAACTGCTGGACCTGGCCGCCGAACTCAAGGCCGCCAAGAAGGCCGGCACGGAGGCCAAGCGCCTGCAGGGCAAGAACATCGCGCTGATCTTCGAGAAGACCTCCACCCGCACCCGCTGCTCCTTCGAGGTGGCGGCCTTCGACCAGGGCGCCCACACCACCTACCTGGACCCCAGCGGCTCGCAGATCGGCCACAAGGAGTCCATGGCCGACACCGCCCGGGTCCTGGGCCGGATGTTCGACGGGATCGAGTACCGCGGCTTCGGCACCGACGGCGTCGAGGTACTGGCCCAGCACGCCGGGGTGCCGGTGTGGAATGGGCTGACCAATGAGTGGCATCCCACCCAGATGCTGGCCGACCAGCTGACCATGCGCGAGCACTGCGCCAAGCCGCTGGACCAGGTGGCGCACGCCTACCTGGGCGACGCCCGCTACAACATGGGCAATTCCTGCCTGGTCTCCGGGGCGCTGGTGGGGATGGACATCCGGATCGTCGCCCCCGTCGAGTTCCAGCCCGAGGCCTGGGTGGTGGAGCTCGCGCAGCAGATCGCGAAGCAGACCGGCGCCCGGATCACCATCACCGATGACGTCGCCGCCGGGGTGCGGGGCTGTGACTTCCTGTCCACCGACGTCTGGGTCTCCATGGGCGAGCCCAAGCAGGTCTGGGCCGAGCGGATCGACAAGCTCAAGGCCTACCAGGTCAACGCCGACGTGCTGGCCGCCACCGGCAACCCCGACACCAAGTTCCTGCACTGCCTGCCGGCCTTCCACGACCGCAACACCACCGTCGGTGAGGAGATCTTCCAGGCCACCGGAATGGCTGCCCTGGAGGTCACCGACGAGGTCTTCGAGGGCCCGCAGTCCGTCGTCTTCGACCAGGCCGAGAACCGGATGCACACCATCAAGGCCGTGATGGTGGCGACGCTGGGGGACTGAGAGCTTGGGGTTGGACCTCGGGATCCCCGAGGGCCGGGGCCCTGCAGTCCGCTCTGGCAGGAACACGAAGTGTGTCAGTTTCCCACCGAGGTCGGTGGGAAACTGACACACTTCTGAGGTCTTACCGCGGGGGGTCAGTCCAGGATGCTGCTGAGCATCCCGGCCGCGCCGCCGTTGCCGCCGCCATTGGGCGTGGCGACGACATTCTCGCAGGGCTGGACCACCACGTGGCCCTGGCCCCGGAAGGCCATCTGCAGCATCTCGCCGGTGCCGCCGCGCACCATCGACTTCAGGCCGCCGGTGTCCATCTTGATGTCCATCTGCACGCCGCCGGTCCACATCACCACGGCCTGGGCGTCGGCGAAGGTGGGGGCCTGGGCAACGTCAAGGGCCACCGGCTCACCCTTGGTGGTGATGGCCACGAAGCCGGTGCCCTGCAGCGATACGTTGTAGAGCCCGCCGGTCATCACCGCGCCGCGGGCCTGGATCCGGTGCACATCCCACTGGATCGACTGGCTGAAGGCCAGCACATTGCCGCCATTGACGCTGATGCTGTCGTTCTCCAGGTAGATCACCTGGATCTCGGCCGCCTCGTCGGCCAGGAAGAGCTCACCGTTGCCGACGCACTCCATCAACGGCACACCCTCGCCGGTGGCGGCCTGCTTCAGCAGCTTGCCCAGACCGCCCGAGCCGCGGTTGGTGAAGTTGATCTGCCCCTGGTAGGCCACCATGGAGCCGGTGCGGGCCCAGACCGGGCCAAAGCCCATGTTCACCTTGAGCAGTTTCTTGTTCTGCAGGCTGAACTGGTGCTCGGAGTTCTTCTCCGCGTAGTCATTGAACAGGGGGCCGTAGAGCGGCATCGCGTCACCTCATCGTCGTCGGGTCCTGCCACGAGGGTAGGGGAGTGCCGGACCACGGCGGGCGTCGTTCACCAGAAGATCGCCAGCGGTTCGCCCGAGCGCCGCGAGCTGCGCGGCCGTCCAGTTCTGGGATCCGGCCCTGGAGTTCCGGCACGGCTCGGGCCGTCCCCGGCCAGACGGCAGGGGACCGCAATCCCGAGGTCGCTTTCCAGAACTGGTCAGGGGAACAACCCGGGCGCGTCCCCTGGGACCGGGCTCTGCCATGCTGTCCGCATGGGGTACTCGGCGGCCGAGCTGCAGCGGTTCGCGGGGCGCAGCGTGCCCGACCTGTTGCCCGACCCGCTGCGGCTGTTGGTGGTGGGGATCAACCCGTCGCTGTGGACGGCCGCCACCGGGGCGCACTTCGCCCGGCCGGGGAACCGTTACTACCCGGCCCTGGCCCGGGCCGGGATCATCTCCCACCCCTTTGATGCCTCCGACGGCTACCGGCCGGAGGACCTAGCCGAACTGCACCGGCTGGGGATCGGCAACACCAATCTGGTCTCCCGGGCCACAGCCCGCGCCGACGAACTGAGCCGCGAAGAGCTGCGTTCCGGCGCCCGTCGGCTGGAGCGGCTGGTGGCCCGGCGGCGGCCGGCCGTGGTGGCCGTGCTTGGCGTCACCGCCTACCGACAGGCCTTCGGCGTGCCCCGGGCGACGTTGGGGAAGCAGCCCCAGCCACTGGCCGGCGCCCGGCTGTTCGTGCTGCCCAATCCGTCGGGCCTGAACGCCCACGAGACCATCGACAGCCTGGCCGCGCAGTACGCCCACGCGGCCCGGGCGGCGGGAATCCTGGGATGAATCCGGGCAGGGTGCAACGAAAGCCGTCCGTCGTGCGTGCTGGGGATGTGACCACCACACTGTCGGCCGTCCCGGACACCCTGCCGGGTTTCGACGAGTGGTTGTCGCTCAGGGGGCAGGGTCTGCTCTCCTTCGCCTGGATGGTCACCCGCAACCGGGAGGATGCCAAGGACGCGCTGCAGGATGCGCTGCTGGGCCTCTACCCGCGCTGGCACCAGTTCGAGGATGCCGACGCCGCCGAGGCCTACCTCAAGCGCAGCATCGTAAACGCGTCGGTGAGCAATTGGCGCAGGTCGGGCAAGCGGTTGGTCCCGGTGGCCGATCCGGGGGTGATGCAGCCGTCGATCCCGGACTTCAGCGACAGCTACGACGAGGCGGACACGGCGTGGCAGCTGTGTGAACAGCTGTCTCCCCAGCAGCGGGCGGCGGTGGTGCTGCGCTTCCGGGAGGACTGCACCTTTGCGGACATTGCCCGCATCCTGCAGATCCCGGAGGCCACCGCCCGCTCGCACGTGCACCGGGCGCTGGCCCGGCTGCGTACGATGCTCCTGGCCCAGGAAGGGGGTGAGTGAGGTGGACGACGAGCACCAGCAGGACTTCTCCCGGGAGGAGGAGCTCTTCCGGCAGGCCTTCGCGCGGCACGGCGATGATCTGGCCGACGAACCGATCGGCTTCCTCCCGCCCGCCGACGAGCGGCCCCGCAGCGCCGTGCCCCTGGCCGTTCGCTGGTTGTCGGTGGCCGCTGCGCTGGCGGTGATCGGCGGCGGCAGCTGGGCCTACCTGAACCGAACCGACACCGCCGTGCCCGGCCCCGCCGCCCCCAGCGCCCTGCCGGCCTCGCCCAGTCCGACACCCTCCGCGTCGACAAGCCCCACGGCGTCTCCGTCGGCCAGCCCCAGCCAGACTCCGTCGCTCACCACCAGCCCGTCCCCGGCGCCCACCGCCGTCACGGTCACCACCGCCGCCCCCAGCCGGGCCGGATCCGCCACGCCGACGCGGACCGCGTCGGCCGGGCCATCGGCCACCGCGGCCAACTCACGGCAGCAGGCCGGCAGCGCCGGCCCCACGGCCCAGACCACGGCCCAGACCACCGGGCGAGCCTCGGCCGGCGCCGGAGCGACGGCCAGCCAGGGCCCCAGCGCCACCACCTCCCCCAGCAGCCAGGAACTGGGCGACGCCAACCCCCAGGACCCGGTACCCGCCAAGGCCGACCAGCTCACCGTGGACACCCCGGTAACCTTCTCCGGCTGGGGTGCCTACCAGCTGGGTACCACGGCCCCCGAGTTGACCCGGCGCAAGCTGATTGTGCCCGTCGACTACCTGTGCGAGGGCTCCGTGGCCCCGATCACGGCGCATCGCACCCTGGGGCTGAGCGGCACCGACTTCTCCGGGAAGTCCGGCCCCCTGGTCACCATGACCATCAGCAACCCGGTGGTGCGCACGGACCGTGGGGTCGGCGTCGGCATGACCCTGGCCCAGGTGGCCAAGGCCTATGGGGACCAGTTCGCCTACCAGACCAAGCGCGGCGAGTTCCAGGACCTGCTGGTGGGCCGGGCACAGCAGGGCAGCCAGGAAATCCTCTTCCTCACCGAGTCAGCGACGGGGGAGCCGGTGAAGGCCAGCCCGACCGCCACCGTGAGCGCCATGGTGGTGCGCCCCTATTCGGAGCTGGCCCCGCCCCAGGACGCCTGCTGAGCAAGCCCAATGCAGGGTCGGTGCTGGTGCGACGGGAGTTCGACGTCGGCGATGATCCCCGGCTGGCAGTGGGCCCGGGGGAAAGTGCGGTGGCTGGACATCGGCGCCGGCCCCGAGTCAGCCGAGCGGTCACCCTCATCCCCGGCTCTCAGCGCCGGTCCAGCGCACCCTTCAACCGGCCCAGCCCCTCCTCCAGGATGGCTCCCGTGGTGGCCAGGTTCATCCGGGCGAAGCCCTGTCCCGGGGCGCCGAAATCTCCACCGGAGTTCAGCCACAGGTTGCCGTGTTCCAGGATCCAGCCGGCCGGATCCGTCCCCAACCCGGCCCCGCGCAGGTCCAGCCAGCCCAGGTAGGTGGCATTCGGCGGCTGGAAGCCGACCTCCGGCAGCTCCGCCGCCAGGAAGTCCTTGACCCGCTGCCCGTTGCGGGCGATGGTGGCACGGGCGCCGTCCAGCCACTCGCCTCCCTCGGTGAAGGCGGCCAGATTGGCCTCGATCCCCAACGTCGTGGCGCCGTAGAGGCGGTCGGGGTGGGCGTCGGTGGCAAAACGACGCGCCGCCTGGGCCGTGTGCAGCGTGACCGTGGCACAGGGCAAGCCGGGGATGGAGAAGCTCTTCGACGCGCTGGTCACGGTGATGCAGTGGCTGGCCGCCGTCTGGTTGACCTCCGCATAGGCCTGGTGCGCGATGCCGGGCATGGTCAGCGGGGCGTGGATCTCGTCGCTGACCACCCAGCCGTCGTAGCGCGCCACGATCTCCGCCAGCCCGGCCAGCTCCTCGGCGGAGAAGACCTTGCCGACGGGGTTGTAGGGCTGGCAGAGGATCACCGAGCGCGCACCGGCCGCGAAGGCCCGCTCGACCCCGGCGAGATCCAGCGCCCACCGCTCGTCGATCCCGTCGGCATCAGGCGTCTCCAGCAGCGGCACCTCGACGGCCTGCCGCCCGATCAGCCCGGGGATCTCCAGGAAGTGCATATAGGCGGGGGTGGTGACCACGATCCCGGCCTCGGGCGGGGTGAAGACGTCCAGTGCCACCTCGATCCCGGCCAGCACATGCGGGACGACGGTGGTCCACTCCGGGTTGACGGTCATCCCGAGCCGCCGCGACGCGAAGTCCGCGAAGGCCCGCGGCACCCGGTCATCCACCTCGGCGTAGCCGAAGCCCTGTCGTGCCACCACCTGCGCGATGGCCTGCTCGATCGGTTCGGCCAGCGGGTAGTCCATCTCCGCCACCCACATAGGCAGCACCTCTGGGCCACGCCGGTTCCACTTCATGGAGCCGCGCTCGCGCAGGGACTGGGGGGTGAGGGATTCGAAGTCGGTCATGCCCCCGATCCTGCCGCAGCAGGGCAAACCGGGGCTCCCATGACCACGGGTCAGGAAGCGCCCAGCAAGTTGGTCGCCTGTCCTGTGGTCATTTTGGTGGTGAGTTCGCAACCCAAAAGACCACAGGACAATTGACCCACTCTCCCGGGGAGGGACACGGCACCCAGAATGCGAAACCGCCCGCCCTGCCGGAGCAGGACGGGCGGTTCGAAAGAGTTGGTGTCAGCCGATCACGCGGATGTCGGCGGCCTGGGCGCCCTTGGGGCCCTGGACAACCTCGAACTCAACGCGGTCGTTCTCGTTCAGGGTCTTGAAGCCCGAGCCCTGGATGGCGCTGAAGTGCGCGAACACATCGGCGGAGCCGTCCTCGGGAGCGATGAAGCCGAAGCCCTTTTCGGCGTTGAACCACTTCACGATGCCAGTAGTCATGTCATTCCTGCTTTCTGGTGCTGAACAGGCCGACTTTCGGACTGTTCGTAGCTGTGATGCCTTGTGAACCCATCCAGAAAACAGTTTTGGCACGGACTCCCAACGGGAGCTCAAGGCCGAAAACCGCTTGTCATACGAGGTACAGAACTTCAACAACTGGCCACCACACTACACGGCAGGGGTCCGATGCAAAACCGGTCCGAGCCCAGTGTTTGGCCCGTCGCTGGCAATACCACCCCTAAGGGTGGTCTGGCCGGTCGTTTGAACGAACAAGTGGGCGTGGGGGCGGGTCCAATCTTCAGGAAGCGCAGCCGAACAGGGCCGAACAAGGGACGTCGCCGGTACCCGACGGCCGGCTCGAATCCGACGAGATTCCGGGGTCCGCACGGCCAGGAAGCCCCGACCGATGCCGGTTTGAGCGAGGCCGTGATCATGGGACACGCGGCCGGGGCATGGATGATCGGTTGTTGCCCAGGAGACTGCTGACCAATCATGTTCGGCGGCGCTCTGCCGGATCCGGGGGATCCGCTGATCCCAGCTCTTGGGCAGTAGGTCCAGAACGGCCACCAGGCCGGGATCACCAGCCCATCCCGCCCGACACGGCCCGGCTCGGAACAGCATTGTTCAGCGGCCTCCTAGGCTTGTCCTGTCGGGGAGCCGCCGGCGGCCGTGCCGCCGGGCCCCGGATGACGCCGACCCACCCAGGAGTGCCGATGCCTCAGTCCACCACCACCCACGATGCCGGGCGGGGCCCGGTGCTGTCCGCCTCCACCGGCCCGGACCGGCCGATGGCGTCGATGGCGGGCGTGGGGCTGCGCGAGGGGCAGGTCTGGCACTTCCGGCAGCACCCGGCCGGGGGAGCCACCCCGATTGCCGAGGGATTCGACGCCCGGCCCGGCACCGTCTACGAGCTGGCCGTCTTCCCGGACCTGGAGCACGACGCCACCTCCAACAGCTCCCCGGACCCGAACTTCGGCGGCTGCTCGCTGGCCGTCGAGTTCCTCACCGACGAGGGCGTCGTGACCTTGACGGACCAGCACGAGCACCCCGTCGACGGCACCCGGCAATGCCTGGTGGCCAACAACTGGAACCTGCTGCAGCTCAGCCTGGAGCCGCTGGCTGGCCGTCGCGTCAACCGGGTCCGGCTGGCCAACCGGGAGGGCCTGGACGGGGCGGGCTGGGTGCAGGTCTTCGGCGTCGCCCCGCGGCCCACCGAGGAGCCTGACGTGGTGGACCGGGTCCGGACCACCCGTGGCACCCATTCCGCCTTCCTCTACTCCCGCGGCAATGCCCTGCCGCTGACCTGTCTGCCGCAGGGCTTCAACTTCCTGGTGCCGCTGACCGAGAGCCGTGACCGCAACTGGCTCTACGGCTACCACCGCGACGGCGGCCCGCGCCCGCGGCTGCAGGCCCTGGCCTTCTCCCACCAACCCAGCCCCTGGATCGCGGACCGCTCCGCCTTCCAGATCATGCCCTGGCAGGGCCGGCCCACCGCCTCTCCCCGGGAGCGGGCCCGCGCCTTCAGCCATGCCGACGAGATCGACCGGCCGCACTACTACCGGGTGGACCTCGACGGCGGCATCCGGGCGGAGATGACTCCCACGTCCCGCGCCGGGATCTTCACTTTCAGGTTCACCGAGCCCGGGCGGCACGGCGTCGTGCTGGACCAGCCCTTCGCCGGCAGCATGACCACCGAGACCCTGCCCGACGGCCGGGTGGTCTTCCGCGCCGCCATCGCCCCCGCCGAGGGCTGGACCGCCGGCCTGCACCGTCCCAGCCCGCCCGCCTATGTCTACGGCGAGACCAACGTCCCGGCCCAGGTCCACCCGGCCCGGGAACTGCGCAGCCCGCTGGAAGGGCTGCACGTCAAGGGCCTCCGGCTGGACCGGGGCTGGTTCGGTGCGGACCTGCTGGGCAAGCTGCGGCTGCCGCGCTCCCGGCCACAGGCCACCATCCTGGAGACCGACGCCGAGGTGCTGGAGGTGCGGGCCGCGATGAGCTTCATCGGCACCGATCAGGCCAGACGCAATCTGGAACTGGAGATCGGCGAGGCCGGCTTCGACGAGATCGCCGGGCGCGCGCAACAGACCTGGCGGGAGCTGCTGGCGCGGTTGGAGATCGACGGCGGCACCCTGGACCAGCGGATCACGGCGTGGAGCAACCTGGCCTGCCTCTACTCCTGGCCCAATGACCACCACGAGAACCTCGGCACCGCCGAGGAGCCCCGCTGGGCCTATGCCTCGCCCTTCCGACCGGCCGGCAAGCACGGGCCGGAGCAGACCGGCTGCCAGATCGTCGACGGCCAACTGAGCGTCAACAACGGCTACTGGGACACCTTCCGCACCTGCTGGCCGCTGTATTCCCTGCTCACGCCGGAGTTGGCGCCCGAGCTCTTGTCCGGCATCCTGCAGCAGTACCGCGGCGGCGGCTGGATGGCCCGCTGGTCCGCGCCCGGCTATGTGGACTGCATGCCCGGCACCAGCTCCGACGCGATCTTTGCCGACGCATCCCTGCACGGCACCCTCAACCGGCACGAGGACGACGAGCTGACCGCCTATGACTCGGCGCTGCGCAATGCCACCGGTCCGTCGGATTCGGTGCTGACCGGCCGAAAGGGAATCGGCAAGGGGCGGTTCGTCGGCTGGATCGACACCGCCACCCAGGAGGGCCTGGCCTGGACCATGGACAATGCCTCCTGCGACGCGGCGATCTCGCTGTGGTCCGGCCGGCTGGCGGCCCGGGCGGCGACGGATCCCCGGCTGGCCACCCGTCGGGCGGAGTTCGAGGCCAATGAGGCCTGGTTCGCCAACCGCGCCCTGTCCCACGCCCAGATGTTCGACGAGCGGATCGGCTTCTACCAGGGTCGTCGGCCCGACGGGAGTTTCCGCGTCCCACCGGAGAAGTTCGACCCGACGGTGTGGGGCACCGACTACACCGAGACCAATGCCTGGGGGCAGGCCTTCCATGCCCCGCACGACGGCGCCCTGCTGGCCCAGTTGCTGGGCGGGGAGCAGGCGCTGGCCGCCGCGCTGGACCGGATGCTGGAGACCCCGATGGTGATCCGACCGTCGGTCTGGGGCGGCTACCGCTACAACATCCAGGAGATGAACGAGGCCGAGGCCGACGGGATCGGGCAGCTGGCCATCAGCAACCAGCCGGCACACCACATCCCGTTCATGTATCTCTTTGCCGGGCAGCCGCACAAGACCCAGTGGCTGACCCGGGAGCTGCTGGACAAGAAGTTCGTCGGCTCGGAGATCGGCCAGGGCTACCCCGGCGACGAGGACAATGGGGAGATGAGCGGCTACTGGCTGCTGCTGGCGATGGGCCTCTACCCGCTCTTCGTCGGCGGTGGAGAGCTGGCCATCACGGCGCCGCTGTTCGCCAAGCTGGCCTGGAACCGGGCCGACGGCACCCGGCTGGAGATCCGGGCCACCAACATCGAGCACCGCTACATCCAGTCCCTGCGGGTCAATGGCGAGCGGTGGAATGCCTGCACCATCCCCGCGGAAATGGTGCGGGGTGATGCCCTGCTGGAGTTCGAGCTGGGCCCCGAACCGTCCAGCTGGGGGGCTGGGACCCGGCCGTGGAGCGCGTCGACGGCCACCGGAGAGCCGCGCCGTTGGCAGCCCGACCGCACCCCGGCGGCGCACTACGACGGCCCCCGCTGCCTGACGGACGACCGGGGCCACACGGTGGCGGACCTGGCTGCCGGGGACGTGGTGGAGTTCACCTGGGACGCCGAGTTCACCCCGCTGTACGCGACGCTGACCAGCCCGGATGCCGCCGCCCCCGCGCTCCGCGTCGAGATCCGGCGTGACGGGCACTGGCGGGACGCCGGCGTGGTCTCCCGGGCCACCCAGCACCCGGACCAGACCGCGGCCTACCTGCTGGGCACCAGTCCGAACGACGGTTTCCGGCTGGTCGCCACGGGGCCCTGTCGCCTGAGTCAGGTGGAGGTCTACTGACGCGCGGTCCCGCCCCTCGGCTGTCGACGATGACCGAGGGAATAGTAGTGAGGGACTCGCGGGTGATGTGCGCGACCGCATGCTCGGCCTAGCGTCGACCTCATGCTGAGAACGGGATGGGTACGAGTGGTTGCGGTGAGCCTGCTGGTGGCGTGGCTGTCGTTGGCAAGCAACATCACCACCCAGGCCCAGCTCTCGGGGGAGGCCAACACGTTGCTGGCCGGCCGGCTGGTCGTCAGCAAGCTGCTGAATTCCGGCACCATCTGGGCCGGCTTGCCGATCCTCGCGGGCTGGTTGGTGCGACGCCCATGGTGGGCCGTGCTGGCCGGCGGCGTCTCCGCGGAGCTTGCGCTGGTGGCGCACTACGCCGCTGGCCAGCTGTTGGGCATCTTTCAGCCTGGAATCTGGCGGGACAATGGCTACTGGTTCGTTTTCGGCCTGTTCTGCGCCCTGCTCGGGCCGATCGGTGCCCTGGCTCGACGCGCCGACTGGATTGGGCTGCTGGCTCGACTCGCCATCCCCGCCGGGGCACTGGCGGAGCCCTTCGTCGTGAGCATGTTCAGCAGGCCACAGATCCTTCCCTGGCCGGATCGCTTCGCCAGCACCGCGTGCGGGGTCTTGCTCTTGGCCATGGGTCTGTGGGGCACATTCTTTGTCGTTCGAGATGCTGCAACCGCACACAGGGAACCTGTGGTCTCCGAATAGGAGCCCCTGCTCTACAAGGGCACGGATCTCTGTCACACGGACTTGCGACCGGTGACCTGATCGGACAACAGGAGCGGCCGCCGTGGCGCATCAGGCAACCACGGCGGCCGAGCCGGTCGAGACCTGGATCAGGCGATCGTGACCGGGATGCTCACCACGGTGCCGGACGGTGCGGCCTTCAGCGTCAGCACGGCCGAGCCCTTGGTCGCCGACGCCGGCACGGTGACGGTGATGGTGGCCTGGCCATTGACAACCCTCGCGGTGCCCACCTGCACGTCGCCGATGGACGCCACCAGCGAGGTGTTGGCCACCGCGCCGGCGGACTTCATGTCCAGGGTGTCGGTCTGGTTGGCGCCCTGCGGGGCACCAACGGTGAAGGTGGTGGCCTGACCCGCGGTCAGGGTCTTCGGGGTCTCCTTCATACTGACGGCGCCCCGGGCGTAGCTGGGGGAGACCGTCTGCTGCTCGGTCAGCCAGTCCACCCAGGCGGCCAGGTCGCTGGCGCCGGTGTCCCGGGTGTTCTGACCCTCGGCCAGGACGCGGAAGTTGTCGCCGCCGGTGATCAGGAAGTTGCCGGAGCCGACGGTGTACAGCTTGGCCGGGTCAATCGCCTTGCCATTGACGGCAATCGAGGTGATCCGGTCGCCGGCGGGGCGGGACTCGTCGTAGGTGTAGGTGACGTTCTTGCTCAGACCCAGCTGCAGGTAGGCCCGGCTGGGGGTGCTGCCGTCGGCATTGGTCTGCCACTGCTGCTCCAGCATGGTCTTGACCTGGGCGCCGGTCAGCTGGGTGGTCATCAGGGTGTTGGCGAAGGGCAGGATGGCCGCGGCGGCGGCGTAGCTGATCTCGCCCGACGGCAGGTCGGCCCGGGTGCCGCCCGGGTTCTGCACGCCGATGAACTCCGGGTCCCCATTGCCCAGCTTGTCGTGGAACATCTGGGCCACCATGTTGCTCAGCGAGCTCTCCACGGCGCGGTTGTCCGGGCTGCCGTCGGCCTTCAGGCCGCGGGTCACGGGCCCCGTGGAGGTGGCGATCACCCGGGAGCCGATGATCTTGGCCTGGGCCAGGGCGTCGGTTGTGATCTTCTGCACCTCGGCGACGCGCGGGTGGGCGGCCACCAGGGCGGGCACCTCGGTGGAGGGCTTGACCTTCAGGTTCTGGGCCTGCGAGGAGCACACGGTGCCGCGCAGCTCTGCGCCCGGATCCTTCACTGCGCCCTTGCCCTTGCCCTTGTTGTTTCCGGGGCGCATCGGCTGGGTGTTGTCCAGGGTGAGCTCCACCTGACCGACGGCGGCGCCGTAGCTGCCGGACTCGATCACGGGGCGGGTCTTGTCGGTGCCGGGAACCGGGGCCTGCCAGGCATAGCTCTGGTGGGTGTGCGCGGTCAGGATCGCGGCCACCTTCGGTGAGGTTTCGTTGACGATGCTGGCGAAGGGCTTGCTGGTCAGGGCCTCGTCCAGGGTCTTCGGCTCGCTGACGGCGGCCCCCTCGTGGTAGCTGGCAATCACCACGTCGGCCTCACCATTGGCCGGGTCCCCGTCGGTCAGCGCCTCGGTCTGGGTGTTCACGGCGGCCACCGGGTCGCCCAGGTCCACATTGGTGAAGACCTCGGTGCCCACCAGGCTCTTCAGGTCACCCGTGACGGCACCGACGACGGCAATCCTCAGCCCGTCGCGCTCCACGATGGTGTACGGCTTCACGGCCGGGGTGGTGGTGCCCTTGGTGTACAGGTTGGCGGCCAGGTAGGGGAACTCGGCCCGCTGCTGGATCCGGCCGGTGAAGTCTGCCCAGCCCCGGTCGAACTCGTGGTTGCCGGCGGTGGCGGAGTCCAGGTCCATCGCGTTCAGCAGGTCGATCGTCGGGTTGTCCTCCTGGACCGCCGACGGGAAGAGCGAGGCGCCCACATTGTCCCCGGAGCTGATCACCATGGAATGCTGCTCACCGGCGGCCTGCCGGGCGGCCTCGATGGTGCCGAAGAAGGCCACGGTGTCCGGGCTGGCGGTGGCGAGCCGGCCGTGGAAGTCGTTGAAGGCCAGCAGCGTGAGCTTGTTGGTCTCCTGCTGGCAGGCGACGGCCTGCTGGGGCTTCGGCTTGGGGGTGGGCTTGCCGGCGACGGCCGAGGTGCTGCCCCCGGCTACGAGGGCGAGGGCCGCCACCGAGGTGACGGCGGTGCGCGCCAGACCAGTGAACATGGGTACTCCTTGGTGGGGGATCCGCGAGGATCGGTGAGGTGCGCCGGGGTGGACACGGGGCCGTGCAGGCGCATGCACAGGTCAGCTTCCTGCCATTCGACGACGACACGCAAGGGCCCGGGGTCATGTTTGAAAAGAATTCACCAATTCAACTGTTCGGCCTGTCATGCGACATGACTGGGGGACACGGAGGTAGCGTCGCCACATGTCTGTCACCACAGAAGAAGTCGACGCCGTCCGCTTCCGACTGAGCGGCCGTGGCGGCCATGGCTATGAGGTCCGGGCCGTCGACGACTTCCTGGACCAGGTCCGGGAGCTGCTGGCCCAAGGGCTCGCGGTGGCCGAGCTGGCGGATGCGGCGCGCTTCCCGTTGAGCCGACGCGCTGGTGAGGGCTATCACGCCCAGGACGTGGACGAGTTCCTGGACCGGCTGGCGGGGCACCACAACCCGCACGGCCACGGGGCCGATGGCGACGCTGCGGACGTGGACGGGGACGGGGCGCAGCCCTCGTCGGACTTCGGCCGGATCGAGCCACTACCCGAGGAGCCCGGCTTCTTCGGGCGCCTCTTCCGGCGTCGCTGACTCCCCTTGGGGCCGACATCCCGGGGCGTGGGCCGTCGGCGCGCTGGATGCCAGCAGGGCGGTCACGGTGGCGGCGAGTGCCAGGAGTCTGCGCAACATGCCGCCATTCTGCCCGGCCGGCCGAGGCCCGAGGAGGGAGCCGGACGGCGACCGTAGAATCCCTGCCCATGGAAGCCGCGCCCCTGGAACCCCTGCCCGAACCGTCCGACGTCTCGCCGATCGACGGGCACACCGATCACCAGATTCCGTGGGCCATGCAGTTCGCCGTCCGCTATGACAGGACCCGGCCGGCCAGCCACATCGACACCTGTGAAGCAGTGGCTCGGGCCGCGGTGGGCCTGATTGCCTCGCCGCAGGCTCGGGAGGGGGAGTGGCGGGAGGCCGTCGAATTCTGGCGCGACGGGCGGATCCGCAAGTTGGTCCGTCGGGCCCGCGGTCAGGCCCGGTGGGACGAGGTGCAGCAGCTTCCCGGGGTGACGGTGGAGCAGCCGGGGGATCCCGGCGACGGAATGGCCGGCGCCCGGGCCTTCGTGCCCGGCCCGGTCCGCCCGCTGGGCCCTGTGCTGAAGAAGCTGCAGGTGGAGGGCACCGAACTGCCCGACAGCCATCCCAGCCGCACCCAGGGGGCACTGGTCCTGGTGGGGGTGAACCCGCTGATCCAGATGACCACCGGCAAGGCCGCGGCCCAGTGCGCCCACGCCGCGCAGCTGGCCTGGGAAGCCATGGACGAGCCCACCCGTCAGGCCTGGGCCGCGGACGGCTTCCGGCTCCGCGTCGAGGTGATCGACGAGGCCCGCTGGGCCACGGATTCCGGCCGGGTACAGGTGGTCGACGCCGGCTTCACCGAGCTGGACGGCCCGACGGAAACCACCCGTGCCTGGTGGTGAACCACCCGTCGCGAGGTGCCCGCGAGGTACGGGAGGCGATCCCAGAACCCGGACGGGGAATTTCGTCACATCGTCGTGACGTTGTACTGTCAACCGACGCCTCCGGCAGCGACGAGCTGCGCCGGAGAAGCTTTGAGGAAAGGAATCGCCGTGGGCACCCAGCGTGACACCATGACCACTCGGCACGCCGTTGTTGGCACGCCGATGTTCATGTGCCATCCGCTGTGTCGCTGCCCCGAGCGCCCCGCCTGTCACTGACCCCGTTTCCGGCCGTCCGCCGTCGGGCCCGTTGACCGGTCTCCAGACCCGGTTGCGCCTCCCCTGACGGCACCTCTGCGCCCTGCCCTGACCGGGCACCGCCCTGCCCACCTCCGGCGGGCATTTCGCTTCACCGCCAGACCCCGCTCACTCCCCGGGGTCTCTGGCCGCACCCGCAATTCCCCTCTCCAAAGGAACAATCATGATCATCACCGGCCTCTTGCTGGGCATCCTGTTCGGATTCGTGTTGCAACGCGGGCGTTTCTGCGTCACCGGAGCCTTCCGTGACGTCTGGATTGCCCACAAGACCCGCTGGCTCACCGCCTTCCTGATCACCATCGCCGTGCAGGCGGTGGGCGTCGCCGCGCTGCAGAGCGCCGGCGTGATCACCTTGTCCTTCCAGAACCTGCCGTGGCTGGCGGTGATCGTTGGCTCGCTGATCTTCGGGGTCTCGATCGTCGCGGCCGGCGGCTGCGCCACCGGCACCTGGTACCGCGCCGGTGAGGGCCTGGTCGGCTCCTGGATTGCGCTGGTCGGCTACGCCGTCGCCGCCGCGATGATGAAGTACGGCGCCCTCAAGCCCGTGAACGACGCCGTCCGCGGCGTCACCGTCCCGGTCACCACCATCCACGGCGCCCTGGGAATCTCCAGCTGGGTGCTGGTGGCACTGCTGGTGATCGGCGTCGGCTACCTGGCCTGGCGGGACCTGTCCCGCAGCAAGCCGATGGCCGCCCTGCCCGCCGAGCGCACCGGTCTGTCCCACGTGCTCTTCGAGAAGCGCTGGCACCCGTTCGTCACCGGCGCCATCATCGGTCTGATCGCCATTGCCGCCTACCCGCTGAGCTTTGCCGCCGGGCGCAAGTCCGGCCTGGGCATCACCACCCCGTCGGCCAACCTGACCTCCTTCCTGGTCACCGGCAATGGCCAGCGGATCGACTGGGGCGTGCTGCTGGTGCTGGGCATCCTGGTGGGTTCCTTCATTGCCGCCAAGGCCTCCGGCGAGTTCAAGGTGCGGGTGCCCGACGCCACCACCGTGCTGCGTTCGGTGGGCGGCGGCCTGGGAATGGGCGTCGGCGCGGCCTGGGCCGGCGGCTGCACCATCGGCAACTCGATGGTGGAGAGCTCGCAGTTCACGGTCCAGGGCTGGCTCGCCTTTTTGTTCACCCTGCTGGGCGTCGGCATCGGTGCCCGGATCTTCCTGCCGGTGACCCGCAAGAAGCCGGCCACCCGGACCGCCCCCGTCGCCATCCCCGCTTGATCCCCATAACCTCCCACTGACAAGGAGAAATGACATGGCAAAGCACGTTCTGGAAACCGCCGGTGAGGTCTGCCCCTTCCCGCTGATCGAGGCCAAGCAGGCCATCAGCACGCTGCCCGTCGGCGACGAGCTGGTGATCAACTTCGACTGCACCCAGGCCACCGAGTCCATCCCGGAATGGGCCGCGGAGTCCGGCTACCCCGTCACCGAGTTCAAGAAGGCCCCAGACTTCGGCTGGACCATCACGGTGCAGAAGGCCCACTGAGACCGAAGCCGCACCTGTAGCACCCGGCCCGGGACCCCGCGTGGTTCCCGGGCCGGGTGCTGTTTCCGGTCACCCCGCCAGTGCGCCGATCCCCACCAACCACTCCCGGGTGTCCTCGTCGGAGACCCACAGGTGCGTCTGCCAGCCCCGGTCCGCGGCGACGGCGATGTTCTCCGGCCGGTCGTCGATGAAGAAGAGCTCCGCGACGGGAGTTTGCAGCGCCTGCTCCACGTGCTGGAAGATCGCCGGGTCCGGCTTCATCAGCCGCAGCGCGCCGGAGATGAAGCGTCCGTCCAGGAACTGCCCCCAGTCGGAATCGTCGACGGCCCGCTCGAAGATGGCGGCGGCATTGGACAGCAACCAGACCGGTTGATCTCGCTCGGCCAGCTCCGCCAGGAGTTGGCGGGCGGCGGGCCGGATGGTGGTCCAGAGGTGGGAATCGTGCCGGGCCAGGTCCTCGGCCACCGGCTCGTCGATCTCCAGGCCGGCCCCGGCGGCCACCGGCCCCCAGTAGTCCAGGTTGCTGCACCCGATGTCCCACTGATCCCGGCAGGCCCAGTAGGGCCCCGAAATCTGGTGCGGTGCCACCCCGAGCCGCTTCGCCGCGTCGCGGATCTGCGTCGTCTCCGTCACCAGCACGCCGCCCAGATCGAAGATGATCGTCTGCATGACGGGAGCCTAGAAGCGAATCGGCGCCCGGACAATGGGTCCCCGCTCCATCTCCGGGTGGGCCGGTTCGCCCCTCAGCCGATCCGGCGGACGACGTTCTCCTGCTGCTCCGCCCAGGCCTGTGGCACCCACATGCAGGTGGGGTCGCTGGCCAGGTAGTCCCCGGTCATGGCATAGGCCGTCGAGCGGGAACCGCCGCACATCCGGTTGAACTCGCACACCCCGCACTTGCCCTTGAACTCGTGCGGTTTGCGCAGCGCCTGGAAGACCGGGGAGTTGGCGTAGATCTCGTGGAAGGGGGTCTGCTTCACATTGCCGCAGTGTTCGGGCAGGAAGCCGTTGGGGTAGACATCTCCCAGGTGGTCGACGAAGGCAAAGCCGGACCCGGAATTGACGGCCATCGGCGCCCGGGGACGGCGCGGCTTGTCGGGGTGTTCGCCCAGCAGCCGGGTGGTCTCGGCGGTCAGGTAATCGTACAGCTCACCGCGGTGCGCCACCTGGTCCGGGATCGGGGTGCCATTGCGCGCCTGCTCCCGTTGGAGGGCGATCCGGCGGTACTGCGGCGCCTCGGTGGTCTTGATCGCAATCCGGTCGCTGATGTCGTGCAGCCAGTTCAGCACGTCCTCGCGCTCCTCCGGGCTGAGGGCCTGCAGGTCAGCGCCGCGCCCGGTGGGCACCAGCATGAACGTGTACCACATGAAGGCGCCCATCCCCAGCACGGTTTTCAGCAGCTCGGGGGCCTCGTGGATGTTGCCCTTGGTGAAGACCGAGTTCACCTGCAGCCGGAATCCCTCCTCACGCATCCACTTCGACGCCTCGATCGATGCGTCGAAGGTGCCGGGGAAGCCGCGGAAGGCGTCGTGGGTCTCGGCGCGCGCACCGTCCAGGCTGAGGCTGATCGCCTTCCCGCCGGCCTCGCGCATCTCGTGCAGCCGCTCCGGGGTCACCAGCGGGGTGATCGACGGGGACAGCGAGATGCTCAGCCCCTTCTGGGTGCCGTAGCGGCACAGCTCGGCCAGGTCGGCGCGCTCGAAGGCGTCGCCGCCGGTGAAGACCACCAGCGGACGCGGCGCCTCGTAGGCGGCCAGGTCATCCAGCAGCGCCTTGCCCTGCTCGGTGGTCAACTGGTCCGGGTGGGCCCGGTGCTGCGCGTCGGCCCGGCAGTGCTTGCACACCAGCTGGCAGGCCCGCGTGGTCTCCCAGATGACGATGAAGGGCTTGGTGTTCAGGTCATGCTTGATGGTCCGCACGACGGGTGCATGGTGCGGGTGCCTCGGCTCACCGCCGCCGGCGTCATGGCTCTGCGGGTCATGCCCGTGCGGGTCCTGGGTGACTTCGTCCGCGGTGGTGGCGCTCACTGTTCTTCCTTGTCGGCCGGGGTGTTGATGATCTGCTGGGCCGCCTGCTGTCCCGATTTCACGGTGGAGCCAATCCCCAGGCCGTCGACGGCGCAGCCCGCGATGTGCAGCCCTCCGACGCCGGACAGGGCCTCGCGGGCGGTGGCCACCCGCTGCTTGTGGCCGGGTTGCAGCTGAGGCATGGAGGCCGGCCAGCGGTGCACCTGCTGCAGCACCGGCCGGGCATCCAGCCCGGTCAGCTCGGCCAGCTCGTCGGTCACCCGGGTGGTCAGTTGCTCGTCGGTCAGGTCGTCGGCCATGGTGGTGGTGATCCGGCCGACGGAAGCCCGCACCAGGTGGTGGGTCGCGCCCAGCCGGGGCCACTTGCGGCTGAGGTTGGTGGCGGCCTTGAAGGTCCGCACACGCTTGCTGGGCAGCAGGATGCCGTTGTGGTCCCGCAGGATCCGGTTCCGGGCGGCGGCCTCGGGCGGGTAGGCCAGCACCACGGTGGCCACCGAGGCGGTGGGCACTGCGTCGTAGAGCGCGGCGGCCTCGGGGCAGTGGGGGCGCAGCAGCTTCGCGGAGACCCGGCCGGGGGTGGTCAGCAGCACCTCGTCGGCCGCGATCCGCTCCCCGGATTCCAGCACCACATCCCACCGGTCGTCGCGGCGCTCCAGGGCGGTGACGGGACAGCTCGTGCGCAGGCTGGCCGCGCTCTGCTCGGCCAGGGCCGTGGTCAGGGCCTGCAGGCCATTGGGCCAGGTGGCGAACATCGGCAACGGAGAGCCGCCTTGGGTCGGCCTGCCGGAGGCCGGCGGCGCCGCCTGCGGGGCCAGGGAGGGCAGCACCCGCCCCGCCACCCGGGCGATGGGGGCCGGGAGCTTCAGGTTCTTCAGCAACAGGGAGACCCCATTGGCGGCATCGGGGGCCAGCTGCGGCGCGGTGGCCTGCAGGGAGAGCTGATGCACGTCGCCGCCGTGCAGGTTGCCCAGCAGCGGGTCGACGAAGGTGTCGGTGACCTCCGTGCCGAAACGACGCTCGGTGAAGGCGCCGACGGCGATGTCCTCGGGGAATGTGCGGCGGGCCATCACCGGCTCCAGCCCGGCTCGCAGGATCCCCAGCGGGGTGAGGATGCCCGACTTCAGCACGGGCAGGATCCTGGTGGGGCCGGTGGGTCCCACGCCGGCCGGCAGCGGCCGCAACCCCTTTCGAGTGGCCATCACGGAACCCCCGGGCGCGGCGGCCACCACGCTGCCGTCCAGCCCGAGCTCGCGGACCAGCGCCGCCACCTGCGGTGCCCCCAGGTGGGCGGCCTCGGCGCCGACGTCCACCTGCGCACCGTCGATCGGGCGGGTGTTGATCTGGCCACCGACGCGCTCGGAGGCTTCGAGGCAGATCACCTCGAAGCGGTTGTCCTTGGCGAGCTCTCGGGCGGCCACCAGACCGGTCAACCCGGCCCCGACCACCACTACCCGACGCACTGCCATGTGCCACCTCCTGTGCGGGTGACTCTACCCGGCGCACTCCGTGATAAATCCGGCGGGGTGCCACGCGGGTGGTCGTCCGTCGCCCCGAGCCGGGGACGACGGTGCTCCGGGGAAAATCAGACGATGATCGAGCGGGAGCGGTCCGGCAGCATGCCATGCTCGATTCCCCAGGCGACGGCCTGGGAGCGTCGCTTCACACCGATCTTGCGGTAGGCCGAGCGGATGTAGGACTTGACGGAGTTGGGGCTGAGGTAGGTGTGCTCGGCAATCTCGGCATTGCTCATCCCCTGGGTGATCATGGTGATCATCTCGGACTCGCGCATGGTCAACCCCAGCTCCCGCCCCGGCCAGTCCGTCTTCGAGCTGCCGCGTCGGGTGGTATTCGTTGTGATCCGGACTGACGGGGTGATCAGCCGCTCTCCGTCCGCAATGCGCTGCAGGGCGCTGACCAGCTCCTCGGCCGGCAGGGTCTTGGAGAGCAGCCCGTCGACGCCGGCCTCCTCGGCGGCGTCGACCAGGGCCTGGGTGTGATTCCAGGTGAACAGCACCACCTTGTCCACCTTGCGCTCGTTCAGCGGCTTTTGCATGGACTGCAACGCACGGCTGCTCTGGCCATAGGTGTCGTAGAGCGCGATGTCGACGGGTGTGATCACGTCCGCATTCGCGTCCATCTCCACCACGTCCACCTGCTCGGCGTAGGGCGCAAGCATCTCCCGGATGCCGGCGAGCACGATCTCGTAGTCGTTCACCAGGGCGATGCGCAATGGGGATCTCTTCACCCGGGCGATTATTCCACCTTTCGCGCCGGGCAATTCAACAGGGTGGGCTCGCGGCGGGGCGGAGGACTTACTTCAAGGGTTGATTGCGCCTCAGTGGGCGCGGGAAATTTCACCAGAGTTTGTGGGGGTGGACGCTCAGGCGACGTTTGGGGGGCGGTGGGATGATGTCGCAGTGTTCTATGCCACTCATGCCTGCGTCGATCTGGCGGCCATTCGCCGCAACCTGCTCGCCGTGCGGGAACGGGTCGGCGGGCGGCAGGTCATGCTGGCGGTCAAGGGTAATGCCTATGGTCACGGGGCGGTGGAGGTCTCCCGGATGGTCGAGCGCACCGGGTGCGCGGACCGGCTGGCCATCGCCACGGTGCCGGAGGGGATCGAGCTGCGCGAGGCCGGGATCACCCTGCCCATCCTGAAGCTCTCCCACTGTTTCGAATGGGAGCTGGAGGCCGCCCTGAAGGCGGACCTGGTGCTCACCGTCGTCGACGAGCTGACCATCGACCAGGCCCGCGGCGCGGCGCAACGGTTGGGCGTGACCGCCAAGGTGCATCTCAAGGTGGACACGGGGATGCGCCGGATCGGCACCGAACCCAGCCAGGCTGAGGCGCTGGTGCGCTGGATCGACGCGTGCCCCAACCTGGAGTTGGAGGGCATCTTCACCCACCCGCCGGTCAGCGACATGGCCGACGAGACGGCCTACACGGTCGCGGAGCTGACCGCCTTCCGGGAGCTGGTTGACCGGATCCAGGCCGAGCGCGGCCCGATCGACCTGGTGCATGCCGCCCCGTCGGGTGTGATCCTGGCCCATGACCTGGCCGGGACGACGGCCGTGCGGGCCGGGATCATGGCCTATGGCTACTACCCGGATGCCAGCACTCCCCGCACCGTCGCGCTGGAGCCGGCCATGTCCATGGTCAGCCGGGTGACCTTCGTCAAGCAGATCTCGGCGGGAGAGTCAGTGGGCTACGGCCGCACCTGGGTGGCCCCGCGGGACACCTGGATTGCCACTGTCTGCGTGGGCTATGCCGACGGGTGGAGCCGGCGTAACACCAATACCGGGCGGATGCTGGTGGGGGGGCGGAGCTATCCCGTGGTCGGCCGGGTCTGCATGGACCAGACGATGGTCGATCTGGGCCCCGAGGATCCGCAGGTGGGGGTGGGCGACGAGGTGGTGCTGCTCGGCCGGCAGGGTGACCAGGTGATCACCGCGGATGACCTGGCGGCCATCATGCAGACCATCAGCTATGAGGTGACCTGCCTGATCACGGCCCGGGTTCCCCGCGTCTACCAGGACGACGAGGCCTGACCCGACACGACGCCCGGCCCTCGCAATCACGACGGCCGAGCCTGTCGAGACCCAAGCCCACGCGTGGCTGTGACGGGCGCGGGACCGTGATGGCGCTCAGCGGCGACGGTTGAGGAACTGACTCTTGGCGAAGGCCCCGGTGGACCAGGTGGCCCAACCGTCGGTGGCGGCGCCGACGCCCCCACCCACCAGCGGAATCTTCTTGCCGGCCAGCAGCGAGACCCGCTTGCCGCCCACCTGCCCCATCAGGTTGGCCAGCACCTTCTCACTGATGGTGTTGTCCAGCGCGACGTCGTGCACCGGAGCGGTGGCAATGGCCAGGGCGGAGCTGGGCAGCTCTCGCCGGTCGATCGCCTCCCTGGCATTGGCCTCACCCAGCAGGCACATCAGGATCGCCGAGCGCACCCGGGGATCCTCGATGTCATAGCCGCGCAGATGGGCGACGGCCGCCACCATCCGGCACTGCACGATGGCGACGCCGGAGACATTGGCCGGGATGCTCACGGCCAGGGTGGCCAGGCCACCCAGATTGGTCAGGAAGCCCTGCGCGCCCGCCATGGCGACGTGCTGCTTCACGATCTGGTCGATGGCCAGCTCGGCGGAGCCGGTCTTCTGCAGCGCATTGGCGGCGGTGGTCTTGGCGCCGGGGACCTTCCCCACGCCGTCGATGGCCAGGTCCAGGGCGCGTCGCAGCACCGTGGAGGCGGCCCCGGGCGCAATGTTCGGCGCCTGGGCCAGGATGCTCTTGCCGATGTCTCGCGCGTTGGCCATGGTTCCTCCTGGGGCTGTCTGGTGCTCGTATCCACGGTAGTCGCTGCGCTCAATCCCCTCCAGAGACCGCGCCCCTGAACCGGCCCCCATTCGCCGTCGGCGCAACCGTCGCTGCCCGGGGTCCGGCCCGCGTCGGGCCACTGACTGCCGTGGTCCGCCGTCGTCGCATCAGCATGTGGACAGCGGGTCTCATGCCTGAGTCGAGGCGGACGATGGAGCCACGTCTACCCGGAGGCCCGCATGACCAACCAGACCGCACAGCTGACCATTGACGGCAAGACCTATGACCTGCCGATCGTTACCGGATCGATGGGGGAGCAGGCCCTGGACATCAGCCGGCTGCGCGCCGAGACCGGTCTGATCACCCTGGACGACGGCTACGGCAACACCGGATCCTGCCGGTCGGCCATCACCTTCATCGACGGGGAGAAGGGCATCCTGCGCTACCGCGGGGTGCCGATCGAGCAGCTGGCGGAGGGCAAGTCATCCTTCGTCGAGACCGCCTGGCTGGTGATCTTCGGGCAGCTGCCCACCCAGGCCGAGCGGGACCATTTCAGTGAGCTGTTGGCCGCCTCCTCGGCGCTGCACCCGGACATGAGCAAGCACTTCGACGCCTTCCCGGAGAGCGGCCACCCGATGGCCATCATGAACTCGATGATCAACGCGATGAGCACCCACACCCGGCCCAGGATCACCGACGAAGAGAGCTTCCTGCGCGCCGCCGCCCACCTGATGAGCAAGGTGCGCACCATCGCCGCCGCCTCCTACAAGTCCTACAAGGGCGAGCCGTTGATCTACCCACGCCATGACCTGAAGTACGTGGAGAACCTGCTGCACATGATGTTCTCCCTGCCCTACAAGAACTACGAGCCGACGCCGGAGGAACAGCGCGCGCTGAACCTGTTCTTCGTGCTGCACGCCGACCATGAGCAGAACTGCTCCACGTCGACGGTGCGGATGGTGGCCAGCTCCCAGGCCAACCTCTACACGGCCTGCTCCGCGGGGGTGGCGGCGCTGTGGGGGCCCCGGCATGGCGGAGCCAACATGGCGGCGGTGCAGATGCTGCGCCAGATCCACGAATCCGGGATGAGCACCCAGGACTATGTGGCGCGGGTCAAGGACAAGTCGTCGGGGATCAAGCTGCAGGGCTTCGGGCACCGGGTCTACCGCAACTTCGACCCGCGCTCCCGGATCCTCAAGACCGCCGTCGACGACCTGCTGCGGGACCTGGAGATCCACGATCCGCTGTTGGAGATTGCGCTGGAGCTGGAGGAGGTGGCTCTGCAGGATCCCTACTTCGTGGAGCGCAAGCTGTACCCGAATGTGGACTTCTACTCCGGGATCTTGCTGCGCGCCCTGAACATCCCGCTGAACATGTTCACCGTCATGTTCGCGATTGGCCGGATGCCCGGGTGGATCGCCAACTGGAAGGAGGTCACTGAGGACCCCTCGGGCCGGATCTATCGGCCGCGGCAGGTCTACGTCGGCCCCGAAGAGGTGCGGTGGGTGCCCCGCTACCAGCGCGGCAAGTGACTGCCTGCTGAGAACAGATGCCGGATGGGGTCCCCAACGCAACTATTGCGTTGGACCCCCCACCTGGCATCTGTTCTCAGCAGCTCCCCACGCCCCCGGCTTGTTGAGGGGATGTCAGGTTCCCCGCCGGGCCCGTCCGTTCGCTCCCGAGCACGGCGCGGGCGTCGTCGGGGGTCCCTGCTTGCCCAATCTGGGGCAGGAGCCGGCGCCGGCAGGAAATTGTCGGTGGCTGGTGAGACACTCTGAGACGTGCTGGCCCATGTCTTCGGTCCCTGGACGCAATGGCCGGAACAGGACCTGATCGCCTTCTCCGAGGAGTTCAACCAGGAGCTCGCGCTGGCGGCCTACTGTTCCGGCATCTTCCCCATGCCCCTGCATGAGACGGGCTTCGAAGGCGAGATGGGTTGGTGGTCACCCATGCTGCGCGGGATCCTGCCGCTGGACCGGCTGCGGGTCAGCCGCAGCCTGCGCAAGACCGCCCGCCGCTACACCACCACCGTCGACGCCTGCTTCCGCCAGGTGCTGGACGGCTGCTCGGACCCGGATCGCCCCGACGGCTGGATCGACGAGGACATCCGGCAGGTCTACCTGCACCTGCATGACCAGGGGGCGGTGCACTCCGTCGAGACCTGGGATGACCAGGGTCGGCTGGTGGGCGGGCTGTACGGCGTCGCGCTGGGCGGGCTGTTCGCCGGGGAGTCGATGTTCCACCATCCCGAACTGGGCCGGGACGCGTCCAAGGTGGCGCTGCTGCGGCTGGTCGCCGAGCTGCGCCGCGACGGGGCGCCCCGGCTGCTGGACGTGCAGTGGCGCACCGATCACCTGGCCAGTCTGGGCGTCGTGGAGGTGGAGCGGGTCGGCTACCTCAGCCTGCTGGACGGGGCGCTGGAACTTCCACCGGTGGACTGGGAGGCGGTGGCCCAGCGCGGCCCGCTGACCGCCGACGACCTGCTGCCTGCCCTGGCCTCAACGCCGATCGCACAGGAGGAACGCAATGCCTGAACTACCCGAGGTGGAAGCCTTGCGCGGCTTCCTGGCCGAGCGGCTGACCGGGCGCACCGTGGCCCGGATCAACCTGGCCGCCTTCAGCGCCCTGAAGACCTTCGAGTACCCGCTGGAATCCCTGCTGGGGCTGGAGATCGAACGGGTCAACCGGCACGGCAAGTTCCTGGACGTCGAGGCGCAGGGGATGCACCTGTGCTTCCACCTGGCCCGGGCGGGCTGGGTGAAATGGCATGAGGTGGCGCCCGCCGGTGTCCCGAAGCCGGGCAAAGGGCCGCTCAGCCTGCGCGTCGTGCTGGACGACGATGCGGGCTTCGACCTGACCGAGGCCGGCACCCAGCGCAAGCTGGCCCTGCACGTCGTGGCTGCCCCGCAGCAGGTGCCGGCCATCGCCAGCCTGGGGCCGGACCCGCTGGCCGACGAGTTCACCCCACGGGTCTTGGAACGGATCCTCGTCGACGCGGGCAAGGCCCAGCTCAAGGGGGTGTTGCGGGAGCAGCGGACCATCGCCGGCGTCGGGAATGCCTACTCCGACGAGATCCTGCACGCCGCTCGGCTCAGCCCGTTCAAGGGGGCCAACACGCTCACCGAGCAGGAGCGCGCCGACTTGTACCAGGCACTGCGCGAGACCCTGGCGGAGGCGGTGGAACATGCGCACGGGCTGGCGGCCAAGGACTTGAAGGACAACAAGCGGGGCAGCATGCGGGTGCACGGCCGCACCGGTGAAGCCTGCGGGGTGTGCGGGGCGACGATTGCCGAGGTGAGCTTCGCCGACTCCTCGCTGCAGTACTGCCCGGGTTGCCAGACCGGCGGCAAGGTGCTGGCCGATCGCCGGCTGAGCCGGTTGCTCAAGTAGGTATCTGGCCCAGCCGGGACAGGGGCCGGGTCACGGTGGCCGAGCCCGTCGAGGCCGTTGGCTGGGACGGTGGCCGGGGTAGGGACCAGACAACGGTGGCGAGCCCGTCGGGCCCCCTGTGCGGGGGTGCCGCCGTCGGGCGAACCCCCGCCAGGTGTTTCTTCAGTGCGGTTCAGAAGGCCAGGTACTTGAAGAAGGGCAGGATCGGGGTCAGCAGACCGGTGCTCATCCAGAACATGCCGAAGTTCATGGCGAAGTCGCTGAGACCCTCCAGCCGTCGGGCCGGGCCCTGCAGCGCCAGCACGATCGCCTTGAAGGAGGCGTAGAGCAGGTAGGCCATCAGCGGCAGCCCGATCAACGCCATCCACCACAGCGCGCTGTGGCCGCCCCACATCATCTGGTGCGACGGCATCTGGTGCCTCATGCCGCCGCCCATCGGCGCACCGCCCATGGAGCCCATGGCCTTCATGTTCTGCATCTTCACCATCATCGCGGCCAGGTGCCAGGCCATCGCCGTGAACATCAGCGCGCAGCCAATCGGGTGGGCGCGGTGCCCCTGCTTGGCCACCACCGCCAGGTAGCCGAACCAGACCACGCCCAGCACCATCAGGGCGATGGAGACCGGCACCGGCACCACGTTGCGGAAGGGCACCCAGATGTTCTTGGGCACCATCAGCAGCATGATCACGCTCATCAGCCAGTGCAGCCCGTGCGAGATCCGGCCGCGGGTGCTGGGGGCCTTCACCAGCTGGTAGGTCTCGTAGACGGTGGTGAACAGGAAGAAGATCAGCAGACCGATGAACTTCACCGGCACGGCGCTCAGGGTGAACATGGATGCTCTTTCGACAGTGGGAAGCAGTTACGCCCACCAGTCGTCTCCCGACGCCGAAAAGTTCCCACCCGCGGTAACACTCGTGGCCACAGGCCCCCGAACTCCTGGTCCGCGGCAAATTGCACCACCGACCCGCCGGGCGGCGGGTCTGGTTTGCGCCACAAACTGCATTCTGGTTCCTGACCAGTGTCTCTACGGCACCGCCCGGGCTTCACAATGCAGTTTGTGGCGCAAACCGGTGGGGTGATGGCTGGACGAGGGGCGCCGCGGAGCGGAGGTTGCCTAGAATCCCTGCATGCTCGGATACTTCGGCCCCGCCGGCACGTTCACCCACCAGGCGCTGTTGAGCGTCAGCACCGACGAGGCTCGGCCCTACCCCACGGTCGTCGCCGCGCTGGACGCCGTGCGGGCCGGGGAGGTGGAGGCCGCCCTGGTGCCGATCGAGAATTCCGTCGAGGGTGGCGTTTCCGCGACGCTGGACAACCTGGCCGCCGGTGACCGGCTGATGATCATCCGGGAGGTGCTGCTGCCGGTGCAGTTCGGGCTCTATGTCCGGCCCGGGACGCGGCTGGATGACGTCCGCCAGATCCTGACCCACCCACACGCCTACAACCAGACCCGCGGATGGGTGGCCGCCCACTGTCCGCAGGCACAGGTCACCGAGGGGGGTTCGACGGCTGCGGCCGCGGCCGAGGTGGCCGACCCGTCGTCGCGGCACGACGCCGCGATCTGCGCCGCCGTCGCCGGCCAGATGTACGGACTGGAGGCCGCCGGCACCGCGATTGCCGACAACGAGGCCGCCGTCACCCGCTTCGTCCTGGTGGCGCCGCAGGGCCCGCCAAGCCAGCGCACCGGGGCGGACAAGACCACCCTGGTGGCCTACATGCGGGAGAACCATCCCGGCGCCCTGCAGGAGATCCTGGACCAGTTCACGGTGCGTGGGGTCAACCTGAGCCGGATCGAATCCCGCCCCACCAAGACCACGCTGGGCAACTACTGCTTCTCGATCGACGCGGAAGGGCACCTGCTGGATTCCCGGATGGCCGACGCGCTGGTGGGCCTGCACCGGATCTGCAAGAGGGTGGTCTTCCTGGGCTCCTATGCCCGGGCGGACCGGGTCAAGCCGCGGGTCCCGGCCGGCGCCACCGACGAGGACTACGCCGCGGCCATGATGTGGTTGGAGAAATTGCGCACCACCGGACAGGACGACGACTGATGACCATGCCAGGACTCATGACCTACACCTGCCGGGTGGAGATCGCGGCGCCCCGGGCCCGGGTGCTGGAACTGATGACCGACGGCGATCGCGCCGCTGAATGGATGCCCGGGCTGGTCAGCTACCGGGCCATCGAGGGGGAGCGCGGGACGCCGGGTTCGGTCAGTGAGCTGCGCTTCGACGGGGTGCCCGGCCCCGGCGAGATGATCGAGAAGGTGGAGCGCCGCGACGCCGAGCACCATGACGTGGTCTACCTGCTGGGCCCGGTGCGCAATGTGGTGCACAACACCTTCGTCGAGCTGCCCGACGGCGGCACCCGCTGGGCCGCGGAGCACATCTTCCACCTGCCGCCCGGGATGCTGGAGGGGATCGGGGAGCAGGGGCAGGCCGCCTTCCGTCAGAACACCCAGGGCTCGATGGAGACCTTCAAGACCTGGTGCGAGGCCAACGCCTGACCCTGCTCCTGTCTTGGCGAACCCCAACCACGGTGGCCGATCCTGTCGAGGCCTCCTCCGCGTGGCCCTGTGGAGCCAACCGTTGGCTTGCGATGGAAGCAACCAGGGGAGGGCACCTGTCCGATGAGCAGGGCGACCGCCCGACGGGTCCGGGGAACTGGGTCGGGGGGCTCGGGGAACGTACTGGGGCTCCTCGACCGGCCCGGGAGCAGGGAAGAGTTGGGGCGGTCAGGAGCCGGTGCCGCTGACCCGGAGGTCGACGGCCCTGCCGCCGCGCAGCTCGGAGATCAGCGCGTGGCGTTCCTGCGCGTGCGGCAGGCTGACGGTGCGCAGGTAGTCCACCAGCGTTTCCTGACCTTGGCTCTCCAGCTCCTGGATCAGGCTGCGGATGTCGTCGGGGTGCCGGTTCTGGCTCATCTTGGCCTTGCCCTCGACGCGCTCCACGGCCACCTCCACCGCGACGATGGAGCGCGCCATCCGCTCCAGCTTCTCCTGGCCCACCCGCTCCAGCACGTCGTCGCCCTCGAACCCTTCCGTGAGCCGACGGGCCGCGGCCAGCGCCGCCGCCGGGCTGGGATCGACGCGCATCGTGCCCCAGACGTGCACCGTGATGTAGTCCCAGGTGGGCACATTGGGCAGCTTGTCATTGGTGGCGTACCAGCGCGGGGAGACGTAGGCGTCGGCCTCGTCGAGGACCACCATCGCCGGGCCGGTCACCGGCCGGGTCGCCTGCGGGTTGTTGCGCACCAGGTGGGTCACCAGCACCTCACGTTCCGCGTCGTGGAAGAAGGGCACCATCGTGGCGTCGGGGCCGTCGTCGTGGCAGGTCACCAGGTTGCCGGCCCGGGCACTACCCAGCAGGCGTCGGGTGTACTCGTCGGGCAGCCGGAAGTGGTTGGGGACGTACATGCCTGCCAGCGTACGGGGACCACCCGAGGCACCCCCGACGATCAACCTCTGGCCGACATTCGAGATCCCGGAACCGCCGTAGATTGGGACGCATGGCCACCTCCGCCACGGCGCCAGCCACCAGCCGCTGGCCACACCACGTCGAATCCGCCCTGCTCGCGGTGCTCTTCTGGATGCTGGGTGCCGCGCTGTTCTTCCTGATCGCGGAGGACCTCTACCCGGACCTGGAGAACATCCCGCCACGCGATGAGGCGCTGCTCGGGATCGACACATTGCTGGGCCTGGTGGGTTGCCTGCTCGTGCCCTTGGTGCGCAGCCGCCGTCGACGCGTCGCCGGCGGCGCCGCGCTGGTGCTGATGCTGTTCAGCGCCGTGTCGATGTGGGTCTTCGCCCCGGTCGTGCATGCCCTGGTCACCGTCTCGTCCTGGCGGGACCGGCGCTGGCTGGTGGTCGTCGACGTCGTCGCCATCGTGGCTGGATTGGTGTCCCTCGAGGTGATGCCGGGTTCCTCCTTCACCCTTGGGCAGGCCTCCGGGATGGTGGTGATGGTCGTCGTGCTGAACCTGTGGGGGCTCTACCGCGGGCAGAAGGCGGCGCTGGCGGACTCCTATCGGGTCCAGGCGGAGACCCTGCGTCGCGAACAGGCCGCGACGGTGGCGATGGCTCGCGCGGAGGAGCGCACCGCCATCGCCCGCGAGATGCACGACACCCTCAGCCATCGGTTGGCCGTCATCTCGCTGCATGCCGGTGGGCTGTCGGTGCGCCCGGACCTGCCGGTGGAGCGGATCACCGAGACCGCCTCCCTGATCCAGGCCACCGCGCAGTCCGCCAGCGAGGAGCTGCGGGACCTGCTCACCCTGCTGCGCGAAGACACCGCGGACCGTGCGCTGCCCACCACCCTGGCGGACCTCGACGCCATCCTGGCCGGGGGGCGTGCTGCCGGGTTGCGGGTGGCCTGCGACGTCGACCCCACCGTGCGCGCCCGGTTGGCGGAGCTTCCCGTCGGCCGGTCCGCGGCCCTGGCCCAGACCGTCCGCGAGGGCTTGGCGAACTGCCTCAAGCACGCCCCGGACCAGCCCGTTGCCGTCGCAATCACCGCGGACCAGAGCGGTGCGACGGTCCTGGTCTGCAACCCCCTGTCCCGGCGCGACACGGGACTGGCCGGCGGCCATGGCCTGGTGGGGCTCGACGAGCGGCTCCGGTTGGCGCGTGGCCGGCTGCGGCATGGCGTCGTCAGCGGGAACCACGAACTGGAAGCATGGGTGCCATGGACGTGACCACGACGCTGCTGCTCGTCGACGACGAGATGCTGGTCCGGGCGGGCCTGAAGATGGTGCTGGACGGCAACCAGGGGATCAGTGTCATCGGTGAGGCCGCAGACGGCCTGGCCGCGGTGCAGGCCGTCGAGGCGCTGCGGCCCGACGTGGTGCTGCTGGACATCCGGATGCCCGGGATGGACGGCATCGAGGCGGTCCGCCGGATCAGCGCACTGCCGCAGGCCCCGGCCGTCGTGATGCTCACCGCCTTCGACACCGAGGACTTCGTCGCCGATGCCCTGGACGCCGGCGCGCAGGGCTTCCTGCTGAAGAGTGCCCCGCCGACCGAGCTCGTCGACGCCGTGCACGCGGCCGCCCGCGGGGAACTGCCGTTCACCCCGGAGGTGCTGCGACGGGTGGTGGGGCTGGCCGCGCGCACCAGCCAGCCGCGGCACGAGGCGTCGGTGCTGGCCGAGCTCAGCGAGCGGGAGCTTCAGGTGGCGCTGGGTGTGGCCGACGGGTTGGCGAATGCAGAGATTGCGGAGGGCCTGTTCCTGTCCCTGGCGACGGTGAAGACCTACCTCAACCGCATCTTCGACAAGACAGGCGCCGACTCCCGGGTGCAGCTGGCCCTGCTCGTCGAGCGCGCCCGGATCACCGGGAACCTGCCCGGTTGATCGCCCTCAGACCAGACCCAACTCCGCGAAGGCCTTGGCCAAGCCGTCGTGGTCGACGGGAGCCGTGACCAGGTCCGCCAGTGCCTTCACCTCGTCGGGGGCCTGGCCCATCACGACGGCCGTGCCGCAGGCGCGCAGCATGGGGATGTCGCTGCGGGCGTCGCCGAAACCGATCAGCTCTTCCGTCCGGGCTCCCAGGTGCTCGGCCAGGGCGCGGACGCCGATCTCCTTGCTGATCCCCAGCTGGCCGATCTCGCCGAACTGGTCCGGTTCGGTGTTGGCGGACCAGCTCCCCACCGAGGCCCGGCCGTCGAAACGCTCCTGCAGGTCCGGGAGAAGGTCCACCAGGCTCATCCCGTCGGCCATCAGGAAGCTGATCTTGTTCACGTCATAGTGGCCACGGGAGGTGTCGTAGACCATGGCGGGGAAGATCGAGCGCACCCATTCGGGGCTTCGGCCCAGCCGCCGTGCCGCGCGCTCGGGCAGGTCCGGGCTGCCGAAGAGCCCGGAATTGCACTCCAGATAGAAGGGCAGGTCTCGTTCCTCCAGCCAGGCGATGGCCTGTTCCACCAGCGACTGGTCGAGGACCTGGTGGTGCACGACGTGCCCGTCCACCTCCACATAGCTGCCATTGCCGCCGATCATCCCGTCCAGGCCCAGCTCCCACAGGTGCGGGTAGACCTCGGCCTTGGCGCGGCCGGTGCAGATGAACAGCCTGTGCCCGTTGGCCTTGGCCCGCCGCAACGAGTCGGCGGCGCTGCCAGGGACGCTCGTGTCGTAGTCGACGATCGTCCCGTCGACGTCGAGCAGCAGGACGTGGGGTGTGGTGCGGGTGGTCATGGGGTCTCCTGAGGGGCGGTGCGGACGCGTTCGTCGGAGGTGAGGCGGGCGATGTGCATGGCCAGATAGGTGGTCTCGCTGGCGGAGACCGTCGTCCCCAGCCTCAGCGCCAGGATGGCGGCGACGGCATGGGCGCTGCGGGTGGCGTCGGGGAAGCTGGCCGCCAGCGATGCGGCCAGCGGGTCGATGGCATCATCCAGCTGGGCGGCGTCGTGGGCGCGGACGAAGAAGTAGCGCAGGTGCGTGATGAAACGGGCCGCATTGGCGCTGTCGCGGTCCAGCGGCCGCCCGATGGAGCTCTCGACGACGTCGAAGATCTGCGAGAAGACGCCGGTCATCTGGTAGGTCTTCGACAGGTCACCAGTGTTGAAGGACGCGTTGACCAGGTGCAATGCGATGGGCAGGGCCTCGTCGTCCGGCAGCGGAGTGTCCACCTCGGCATTGATCCGGGCGACGACGCGTTCGGCCAGCTCCACCTCCCGCGGGTACAGGTGCACCACCTCGGCGCGCAGCGGATAGTCCACCTCCAGCCCGGTACGGGCCCGTTTGATCGCGAAGCTGAGGTGGTCGGCCAGCGCGACGACGGTGCTGGATGGCAGGCTCCCCAGGTCATCGCGCACGGTCTCCAGCGAACGGGCGGCCAGGTCCAGGTGCTCCGGCGGGATGGCGGCCAGCAGCTGGCCGAAATTGTCCGGATTGCGACCCTCGTCGGGTACGAAGGTGCGGATCACCTTGGCGGCCTCCACCGGCTGCCCGGCCTTCTTCTGGAAGCCCAGGCCGCGTCCGGTCAGCACCACCTCCTGGCCCACGTCGTTGCGGGCCAGCACCACGTTGTTGTTGAAGACGCGCAGGATCTCCATTGACCAATCTTCTCAGGTGCGGGTTGTTTGTCGGGGGCCTTGATGGGCTGGGCGCCCCACCCGGCCCCGGTACCCGAGCCTGTCGAGGGGGACCTCGACAGGCTCGGCCGGCGGACCTCAGCGCAGGCTGGCGCCGTTGCTGGCGATGACCTCGCGGTAGAAGTCGAAGGACTTCTTCCGGTAGCGCTCCAGGGTGCCGGTGCCGTCGTCATTGCGGTCGACGTAGATGAAGCCGTAACGCTTGCTCAACTGCGCGGTCGAGGCACTGACCACGTCGATCGGGCCCCACCACGTGTAGCCCAGCAGGTTCACTCCGTCGGCGATGGCCTCGCGCACCTGCACCAGGTGGTCGTTGAGGTACTGGATCCGGTAGTCGTCCTCGACGGTCTTGACACCGTCCTTCTCCACCAGGACATCCTTGGCGCCCAGGCCGTTCTCGACGATGAACAGCGGCTTCTGCCAGCGGTCCCAGTAGTCGTTGAGCACCAGGCGCAGCCCGACGGGGTCGATCTGCCAGCCCCATTCGGAGGCGGGCAGCGTCGGGTTCGGGACCCCGGCGAAGATGTTGCCGGCGCCCTTCTCGATGCTCGGGTCGGCCGACGCACAGACACTCACGTAGTAGCTGAAGCTGACGAAATCGACGGTGTGCTTGAGCGTCTCGCGGTCGGAGTCGGTGATCTCCAGCTCGACGCCCAGCTCGGCCAGCTTGCGCAGGAAGTAGCCCGGGTAGGCGCCGCGGCAGTGCACGTCGCCGAAGGCGTAGTTGTCGCGCTCGAGCAGCTTGCCGGCCAGCACGTCGGCCGGGGCCGGGGTGAGCGGGTAGGCGGGCATGGACAGGATCATGCAGCCCACCTGCAGTTCGGGATCCAGCTCGTGGGCAATCCGGGTGGCGGCCGCGGAGGCCACCAGTTCGTGGTGGATGGCCTGGTAGAGCTGCTGCTGGGACAGCTGTTCCTTCGGTGTCCAGATGCCGCCCGACATCAGGGGAGCGTGCAGCACGGAGTTGATCTCGTTGAAGGTCAGCCAGTACTTGACCCGCTTGCCGTAACGCTCGAAACAGGTGCGGGCGAAGTTCTCGTAGAAGCCGATCAGGCGGCGGTCCACCCACCCGTCGTAGGTCTTGGCCAGGTGCAGCGGCGTCTCGTAGTGGCTCAGTGTGACCAGCGGCTCGATGCCGTGCTTCTCGCACTCGTCGAGCACCCGGTCGTAGAAGGCAAGACCGGCCTCATTGGGGGTGTCCTCGTCGCCTTGGGGGAAGATGCGGCTCCAGCCAATCGAGAAGCGGAAGACCTTGAAGCCCATCTCCGCAAACAGGGCGATGTCGTCGGCGTAGCGGTGGTAGAAGTCGATGCCCTCCAGCTTGAGGTTGTCCGGCGTCGGTTCCTCGGTGGGTGGGGCCATGATGCCCTTGGGCATCACGTCCTGGATGGACAGCCCCTTGCCGTCGGCGTCGTAGCCGCCCTCGTACTGGTTGGCGGCCAGCGCGCCGCCCCACAGGAAGCCGTCGGGGAAGGTCAGTTCGGTCATGTCGTGGTTCTCCTCGTGGGTTGGGTTTTCAGGCGATGACGACGCAGGCGTCGGCTCCCGCGGTGACCGGGCCGGTGGCGCCGGGGGTCACCTCGGACATCGTGGCGGTGTTGGTGACCACGACGATGGTGGTTGGGTCGAATCCGGCCTCGGCCACCTTGGCCAGGTCGACGGTGCACAGCGGCTGGCCCTTGCTCACCGTCTCGCCCTTGGCGACCTTGGTCACAAAGCCCTCCCCCTTCATCTGCACCGTGTCGATGCCGACGTGCACCAGCACCTCCGCGCCCTGCGGGGAGCGGATGCCGAAGGCGTGGCCGGATTTCATGGAGACGATGATCTCGCCATCACAAGGGGCGACGATGGTGCCGTCGGTGGGCGCCACGCCGAAGCCGGAGCCCATGGCGCCCGAGGCGAAGACCTTGTCCGGGACCTCGGTCAGCGGCACCAGGGTGCCGGCGACCGGGGAGCCCAGGGTGATGGCCCTGCCGGTCAGGGGAGCGGGGGTGGCATCGGCGTCGTCGACTACGGGATCTGGCAGTACGTCGGCTACCTCGTCGGCCTGCTCGCGGTCGACGAATAGCAGGGTAAGCACGAAGGCGATGGTGACCGCGGCGGCGCAGCCGATCAGCTGCATCGCGAAGGAACCGACCTTCGTGAACCCAGCCAGCCCGAGGAGGCTGGGAAAGACGAACTGATCAGCAGCATTCCCACCCATGGCGGCGATCATGCCGCCGACGGTGCCGCCGGCGATCCCGAAGTAGAACGGCTTCTTGAGGGGCAGGTTGACGCCGTAGATGACGGGTTCGGTGACGCCGGCGACAAATCCCGACAAGGTTCCGGCTGTCGCAATGTCACGACGCTTCTTGCTCCGCGTGCGCAGCGCCACCGCTGTGGCCGCGGCGGCCTGCGCGAGGACGGCGGAGACTAGCGGCGCGCTGAGTTTGGTGTATCCCTGCGTGGTGAGGTCATTGAGGATGATCGGCACGAAGCCCCAGTGCAGGCCGAAGAGCACGAAGACCTGCCAGAGGCCACCCATGATCGCACCGGCAGCCCAGGGCGCGACGCGGAAGAGGTAGTTGACGCCGGCGGAGATGCCGTTGGATGCGGCGATGGTGACCGGACCGACGGTGATCAGGATCAAGGGGACCATGATGGCGATGGTGACCAGCGGGGTCATGAAGTTGCGGAGCCAGTCGGGCAAGAGCTTGCTGAGGAGTCGCTCCAGATGACTCTGGAGGTAGACGCCAATGATGATCGGGATCACGGAGCTGACATAGCTCATCATGGTCACCGGGAGGCCGAAGAACTCCACTGGAGTGCCAGCAGTGTTCAACGCAACGATGGACGGGTATACCAAGGCTCCGCCAATGGCCATGGCGGTGAACTGGTTGGCCTTGAAGCGTTTGGCTGCGGTGAAGGCCAGGAAGATCGGCAGGAAGTTGAACAGTGCATCCGCTGAGGCGTTCAGGATGGTGTAAGTGGTGCTGGTGGTGCTGATGATTTTGAAGGTGGTGGCCGCGGCCAGGAAAGCCTTGTACAGGCCGGCTCCTGCCATTGGCCACAGCAACGGCAGGAACAGGGAGCTGATCAGCTGGATGAACTGGTTCAGCAGGTTCCCCTTGGGGCCGGTATCCGCGTCGGCCGCGGCGTCCCCGGTGAGCTTGGAGATCTCACCCAGCGCGGCGTAGACCTTGGGGACGTTGTTGCCGACCACCACCTGGTACTGGCCACCGGCCTTCATCACGGTGATCACACCGGGGATTTTCTCGACGGCCTTGTCATCGGCCAGCGACTCGTCGCGCAGCTTGAGCCGCAAACGGGTGGCGCAGTGTGTCACGCTGGCGACGTTGGCCTCCCCGCCCACCGTGGCGAGGATCTCCTCCGCCGTCTTCCTGTAGTCAACCGACGCCATTGCCGGGTCCTTTCCTGTGTGCCTTGCCGGATGTTCCGGCCCGGGAAACAAAAAAGACCCAGAACACGGTGAAGTGTTCCGGGTCTTGCCCCAGTCGGTGACTGGGTAACAATCCTGGTGTCCCCTTGCGGGAACGATGCCTACATTAGACCATGCGGTCAGGAGCTTGTGAAGGGGGTGCCATGGAGTTCGAGTTCAGCGCCGAGGTCTTCGAGTGGCGCGGCCCGGCACCCTTCCACTTCGTGCGCGTTCCAGACGACGTCGCCGAGGACATCCGGCTGGTCGTCGCGCAGGTGACCTACGGCTGGGGCATGGTCCCGGTCTCCGGGCGGATCGGCCAGACCACCTTCACCACGTCGCTGTGGCACCGCGAGGGCGGGTATGTGGTTCCGCTCAAGGACGCTGTGCGACGGGCGGAGGGGATCGAGCTCGACGACGTGATCACCGTCTGGCTCCGCCTGGGCCGGGAGTGAGCTGGGCCTTCCCACAGCGAGGCGCCTGGGGTCACCGCGAGGCGGCAACCACCACCTTGAGGTGGTTCCACCCACCTCAAGGTGCGCCGTGCCGCCTCAATGTCTCCGGCCGGGGATACTGGGGGCGTCACGGCGTCGGACGAAAGGGGTCCAGATGGACAAGCGCGTCGCCCTGCTGCGCGGGATCAACGTCGGCAGGGCCAACCGGGTGGCCATGGCCGAGCTGCGGGAACTGGCCACCGAGCTCGGTCTGACGGACGTCGCCACCCACCTGCAGTCCGGGAACCTGATCTACGGCTCCGCCGCGACCCCCGCGGAAGACCAGACTCTCCTGACCGCCGCGTTGACCGAACGGTTCGGCTTCGAGATTCCGGTGGTGGTGACGGACCGGGAGACGGTCACCCGCGTGCTGGCCGAGCATCCCTTCGCCGACGACGACCCGAAGAGCGTCCACGTCGGTTTCGCCTCCGGCCCGCTGCCGGACACCCTGCTCGATGACCTGGTGGCCCTCGCTCGGGAGTGGGAGCGCTTCGAGGTCCGCGGTGACGTCCTGTTCGCGGACTTCGGGGGCCGCGTCCACGACTCCCGGGTCGCCAACAAGCTCGCCCGCCTGGTCAGCCCCGGCTTCATCACCCTGCGCAACCTGACGACGGTGCGAGCCATCGCCGAGAAGTTGGGGTGAGGCCCATGCCCAGCGATTCCCGCGCCCAGATCGGCGAATTCCTGCGCTCCTGCCGGCTGCGCGCCCAGCCCACCGAGGCCGAGGTGCGCCTTGGCCCATCTCCCCGGCGAGTGGCGGGCCTGCGTCGGGAGGAGGTTGCCGCCCGGGCGGCGATCAGCTTGGACTACTACATCCAGCTGGAGCGCGGCCACGTCGGGGAGGTGTCGGACAGCATCCTCGGTTCGTTGATGGCTGCCCTGGGTCTGGATGACGTGGAGCGGCAGTACCTCGCGGACCTGTTGAGGGGGGTGCGTCTGCGCCCCTCGGATGCGCCCCCGGCTGTCAGTCCCGGGCTGATGGACACGATCGACCGCCTGTCCACCGTCGCGGCGACCGTGCGTGACCACCGGATGAAGCTGCTTGCCGCCAACGCGCTGGGTGCGGCGCTCTTTCGTCGGGTCGCCGAGGTGCCCGACGACAACATCGCCCGGCACGTCTTCCTGGACCCGCGCACAGCGGAGCTCTACCCGGACCTACCGGTGCTGGCGGACGAGGCCGCTGGCACGTTGCGCACGTCACTGGCCAATCATCAGGACGACGCCGAATTGCTGTCCTTGATCGAGGACCTGAAGGCCAGTCCGGACTTCGTCGCCCGCTGGGAGAGCCACCGGGTCCTGCGCACCGGGCCGGGAGTGCAGCGCTTCCGTGACCCCGACGTGGGAGACCTCACCCTCCAACGCGACCAGTTCGCCGTCCTCGACGGATCAGGTCTGGTGATGAACCTCTACCGCCCCCATGACGCGTCCCAGGAACCGGCTTTCGCCTCCTTGGCCGAGGTGGATCTGGGCACGGGGCAGCGTCTGCTGAGGTGAGACGCCTGACGGGTGGAGGCGCCGGGTGGGGTCAGCAGCACCCCCTCCGCGGCTTCTGCCGCCACGTCCTCGAAGGACATGATGGACGTGGCCCGCCGGACCCACCTCCGCCATTCCGGACGGCCGCAAGGAGGATCGTGTCCCAGACCACGCAGCAGAGCACGGCGAAAGAGCCCAGCACCACTGATCGCATCTCCCGTGACCCGAGCCAGCCTGTCCCGACGCGACAGCGGCGTCCCGAGTGGCTCGCCTTCCTTGCCGCCACCCTCGCCCTGGTGACCGCCTTCGTCGCCTCCGCCGCACCGTTGCCGCTCTACAACACCTACCGGGCCCAGAATGGCGTCACCACCGCCGATCTCTCGCTCACCGTCGTGGCCTACTTCCTGGGCACCATCGGGGCCCTGCTCTGCCTGGGCCGGCTGTCCACCCATCTGGGCCGGAAACCGGTCACCATCGCCACCCTGATCCTGGTGATGGCGGGGTGCCTGGTGCTGCTCCGGGTGGATTCGGTGCTGCCACTGGTGGCAGGGCGTTTCCTGATGGGCGTGGGTTGCGGCATGGCCTCCAGCGCCGTGATGGCCTTCGTGGTGGACGCGGCGCCCCCCGAGCCGCCGTGGCTGGCCACGCTGATCACATCCCAGGGGCCCAATGTCGGGCTGACCCTGGGGGCCTTCGGCTCTGGCGCGCTGGTGGACCTGGGCCCCGCGCCCCGCACCACCGTCTTCATCACGATGGCCGCGCTGCTCGCGGTCAGCCTGGTGCTGGTCCTGCTGGCGCCCGAGACCCATCCCCGTACGCCCGGGGCGCGGGCGTCGCTGCGGCCGCAGGTGGCGTTGCCGCGGCAGGCGCGCCGCCTGATGCCGGTGGCTGCCATGAGCTTCATGGCAACCTGGGCGCTGGGCGCGGCCTACCAGTCACTGGGGCCGAGCATCACCCAGGACTACCTGCATACGGACAAGGCCCTGGGCATGGCCCTGGTTTTCGCCTCCTACATGGTCCCGGGCGTGCTCGGGGCCCCCTTCGGCAGCCGTTTCCTGCCCGCGACGGCGCAGCGGATCGGGATCAGTGGTTTCCTGGTGGGAGCGGTGGGCCTGTGGGCCAGCCTCTTGGGCGGCTCGATGGTGGGCTTCATGCTCTTTGGCGCCCTGGCCGGGTGCTGCCAGGGGATCACCGTCACCTCAGCGATCCGTGGTCTGATGCACGGGGTGGCCCCGGCGGACCGGGCCAGTGTCCTGGCCGCGATCTACCTGACCTGCTACCTGGGTGCGATGGTGCCCAACCTGGTGATCGGCCAGTTGACCAAGCTGTTCAGCCTGCCGCAGGTGATGACCGGTTTTGTCGCGATGGCCGTGGTGGCCGCCGTGATCACCTGGTTGTGGGCCCGGAATCCCGACGGACTGGCTGCCTAGACCGACTGCCGCGGACGGCGGTTCTGCAAGGTCAAGCGGGGGCAGCGGGAAGCAGTCGTGCCACATGCAACGCGAGGTAGGCCGCCTCGTCGTCGCTGAGTTGCGTCTCCAGCCGGGCCTCCAACAGGTAGCGCAGTTTGCCTGCACAGACCGTCGCCTCCGGGTAGGCCCGGGTGATGGCCTCGGCCAGGCCGGCTCCGTGCTCCACGAGTTGTTGTCCGGATGCCACCCGGCTGAACAGGTAGCGCAAGTGGGTCACGAAGCGTGCGGCGCTGGGGGACTGACGGTCGATCGTCACTCCGAACTGGGCCTCGATCACCTGGAAGACTCGCGAGAGGTCCTCGGTCATGGTCATCGCCATGCCGGTGCCCGGGCCGGCGAACTGGGCGTTGACCAGATGCATGGCGATGGCCACGGACTCATCCTCGGACAGCGCGACGCGCAGCAGACGGCTGGCCAGCGGGACTGCACGTTGTCCGACAGCCAATTCGCGCGGGTAGAGCTGGGTGACCTCCCAGGCGAGAGGGATGGCCACCGGCAGGTTGTCCCGTGTGCGCTGCACCGCAAAGGCCAGATGGTCCGCCAGGGGCAGGATCAGGGATTGTGTCACTGGAAGCCCCAGTTCGACGCTGGCCAGCTCGGCGATGGCGGTGGCGGCTCGCACACAGTCCAGTGGAACATCGGCCAGGAAGGTAGCCAGCTGTTGCCGTCCGTCGGGGGAACCGGCAATGAAGAACTGCTCGACCTGGTTGGGGTCGAGCACTTCTCCGCGACGGCGGCCGGACCCAAGGCCGCGGCCGAGGGCGACTACCTCCTGGCCGTCCTCGGCCTCACACAGAGCCGCATTGTTGCCCAGCACGCGCTTTACGCGCAGGTTCGGAGCGCTGGCCCCTGAATCCGAGCTGCCCGGGTCAGGCCAGCTTCTTGCCATTGGTTGCGATGACCTCCCGGTACCAGCCGAAGCTGTCCTTGCGAATGCGGGCCAAGGTGCCCAGATCAAACTCGTTGCGGTCAACATAGACGAAGCCGTACCGCTTGGCGACGCCGGAGTGGGTGGAGATCAGGTCAATCGCAGACCAGGGGCAGTAGCCCATCAGGTGCACGCCGTCGCCAATGGCCAAGGCCAGTTGCTCGATGTGCTGTCTGTAGAAGTCGATGCGGTAGTCGTCATGGACCGCCCCGTCGACCAATTCGTCGTGAGCGCCAATGCCGTTCTCAGTGATCAGCAGCGGCAACCGGTAGCGGTCATGGAGGCGACGCAGCGTGATCCGCAGACCCACCGGGTCGATCTCCCAGCCCCACGCATTGGTTCGCAGGTGCTCATTCTTCACCGCCCGATACAGACCGACCTCTCCGCGCACCACCTGCTGGTCCCCGGCACGCGACTGCAGGTCGGTGGCGTCGCCCCGTGAGGCGCCCACTGTGTGGGTCGCGTAGTAGTTGAAGGCGATGAAGTCCGGTCGACCGTCGCGGAGCACCTGCTCATCCTCCGGCTCGAAAGCCGGCTCCAGACCGCGGTCGACGAGGTAGCGCCAAGCGACCGGGTGGTACCTGCCGTGGACGGCGACGTCCAGGTACATCAGGTTGCGTACCGCGTCCCAGTTGTCGGCCGCCAGGACATCGTCCGGATCCGGAGTCGCGGGATAGATGGCGATGATGTTGGGTGCCGGTCCGATCTTCGCATCGGGAACCATCTGGTGCAGCAGCGAGGTCACCCTGGCGCCAGCGAGGAACATGTGGTGGTTCTGCTGGTAGATCGACTTCTTGTCGGTCTGGCCCGAGCGGCCGGTACTGCCGACGGCATCGCCGTGCAGCACCATCATGTTCTGCTCATTGATGGTCAACCAGTACTTGACCTTCTCACCGAGCGCCTCGAACAGGATCCGGGCGTACTCGACGAAGGCAACCACGGTCGCGCGGTTGCCCCAACCTCCCTGATCATCCAAGGCCGCCGGAAGGTCGAAGTGGTAGAGCGTGACCACTGGTTCGATTCCATTGGCCAGCAGTTCGTCGACCAGGTCCCGGTAGAAGTCCAGACCGGGCTGGTTCACCTCACCCCGGCCGCTGGGCAGCACCCGGGTCCAGGCGATGGAGAAGCGATAGGCTTTCAGCCCGAGCTCGGCCATCAGGGCAACGTCCTCGCGCATCCGGTGGTAATGGTCCGACGCGACCTTGTAGTCGCTGGTGCCCTCGGGGAAGTGCTCCCTGGTGTCGACGATCGACGGACCCTTGCCGTCGGCATCCCATCCCCCCTCCACTTGGTAGGCGGAGGTAGAGGCGCCCCACCAGAAGTCCGCGGGGAAGGGCTTGGTCTGCGATGTGGTTTCCATGGTTTCTCCTGTCGGTCAGGCGTTGATGGTGATGGCTGGCTGGCCGGCGGTGACGGGCCCCGGGACCGCCGGGACCACCTCGCCGAGCTTGGTGTGGTTGGTCACCACCATGATCACAGTGGCCGGGTGCCCGGCATGGGCGATCGCCGTGAGGTCAACCTCCACCAAGGGTTGTCCGGCCTCGACACGGTCTCCCTTGGCGACTGCCGGGGTGAAGCCGTCCCCACCCATGGTCACGGTGTCCACTCCAACATGGACCAGCACCTCCGCGCCATCGTCAGTCCTGAGGCCATAGGCGTGCCCGCTCTTCATGGCCACAAGGACGACGCCGGAGGCAGGAGACAGGATGGTTCCCGAGCTGGGTTCGATGCCAACGCCCGGGCCCATGGCTCCTGCGGCAAAGGCCCTGTCGGGGACATCAGCAAGGGCGATCAGCTCTCCGTCGACGGGCGACCGGAGGTCAAGGGTGCTCCCCGCAGCCGGGGCAACGGCCATCGTGGTCTGGGTGGATGCGTCCGCGAGCACTTCCCCATCGGCGGGAACGGCGCTGTCAGCCTTCTCATAGTGGCCAGCCAGCACCCAGGTGACCATCGCGGTGACGACGGCACCGATGGTGATCGCGATCAGGATGTTGACCAAGTATCGAAGGGTGTTGTCGCCGATGTAGAGGAGGACGGCGGGCAGGCCGGATGTGCCCGTGGCGAACCGGTGGGTATGGGTGAGCCCGGCGTACAGGCCGCCAGCAGCGCCGCCGATCATGGCAGCCACCAGCGGGTAGCGCTTGGGCAGCAGGACGCCGTAGAGAGCGGGCTCCGTGATCCCCATCAGGCCGGTGATGCCACCCGCCGTGGAGATCTGCCTCAGCTTCACGTCCTTCGAGCGGAAGGCCACCACCAATGAGGCGACGCCGACGCAGATGTTGGAGACCACAGCGCCCGGGCCGAAGATGGAGTCGAAACCGGTCTGGGCCATCTGGACGATGCCCAGTGGTGCGATCGCGTTGTGGATCCCGAACATCACCATCACTGGCAGCAGCCCGCCGATGATCACGGCGGGTGCCCACGCGGCATTGGTGCTCAGGAAGGCAAAGCCCTTGGCCAGGTAGCCGCTGAGCACCGCACCGATCGGGCCGAGCAGGGACATGGCGAGCGTGCCCATCACCAGGATGGTCAGCATGGGGACGAAGACGAGTTTCACCGACTCGGGAATGATCCTGTTCAGGAAGCGCTCGACCCTGGCCTGGACCAGCACCACCAGGATGATTGGCAGGACGGAGTAGGAGTAGTTCGTCAAGGTCAGCGGGATCACGTCGAACAGGTGCACAGGTGCCTTGGCCTGCACCATCGCGACCCAGTTGGGATGGAGCATCAGGCCAGCGACGGCAGCTGCCAGTAGCGGGTTGCTCCGCAGTTTGGTGGCGATGCTGAAGGCCAGCAGCACCGGCAGGAAGTAGAAGACGGCGTCGGCGAAGAAGTTCAGGACCGCGTAGGTCTGGGACTCCTTGGTGATGGCACCGAAGACCACCAACAATGCCATCAGGGCCTTGACCATGCCGGCTCCCGACAGGGCGGGAATGATCGGTTGGAATGCCCCGGATACGAAGTCGATCAGGGTGGCCACCAGCCCCCGCTCCTCGGCTCCCGGAGTGCCCACGGCCGGTCCCGCCGCCTTTCCGCCCAGTTCGCGGTCAATCTCGTCGAAGACATCCTTCACGTGGGTTCCGATCACCACCTGGTACACACCGCCGCTGCTCAGCGTCGTGACCACGCCGTCGGTCTGCTGCAGCCCCTCCTCATCAACCTTCGACGGGTCGGACAGCCCGAACCGCAGCCGGGTCTGGCAGTGATAGGCCGTCGTGATGTTGCCAGCCCCTCCCAACAGCTCGATGATGCGCGTCGCCAGCGACGCGTACTTGCTCGACATGTGCCTGCTCCTTGGTCTTCCCTGTAGACAGAAAAGGACCCGGGCACAGTCCTCCCCCTCAGCGGAGAACCAGAGCCCGGGTCCTGCTCCACGTGCGGTGGATGACATCCCGTGTCTCGACGGCCACCATGGCCGCCACTGGAAAACTAGTACTGGGGGAGGACGAGCACAATGCACGAAGGAGGTGCTCCCAGCCCCACCCAGACTCCCGGCGCGCGGACGCAACGCTTCCTAGACTCGGCCTCATGAGCAACCAGGCAACTCCTCCCGCCACCATCCCCTTCGGGGCCGAGGCCTTCGAGTCAATTGGCCACACCGAGCTGCGCTGGCTGACCATGGCTGGCTTCCTGGTGAACAGCCGCGGCACCACGTTGATGATCGACCCGCTGCTGCGGGACTTCGACATGCCGATGCTGACTACCTTCCCGATCACCACCGCCGAGGTGCCGCGGCTGGACGCGGTGCTGGTCACCCACAGCGACAATGACCACTTCAGCCGTCCCACCTGCCGGGACCTGGCGGCGCTGGGGTCCAGCTTCCACACCACCCAGTACGTCGCCGACGAGATGCGCGGGGAGGAACTGGAGCAGCTGGGCGGCAGCGTCCACGGCCATGACATCGAGGACAGCTTTACCGTCAATGACCTGCGGGTGCGGGTGCTGCCTGCCGACCACGCCTGGCAGAATGCCAAGCCCAAGCCCGGCCAGCGCACCTTCCAGCCGGAGGACTGCTGCGGCTTCTGGATCGACACCCCGGACGGCAGCATCTGGGCCCCCGGCGACTCCCGGCTGATCCGCGAACACCACCTCGCCGGCCCCAGCCCCGACGTGATGCTCTTCGACTTCTCGGACAGCGAGTGGCACTTCACCCTGGACGGCGCCATCGAGATGGCCAATGCCCACCCCACCTCCCAGCTGCTCCTGCACCACTGGGGCTGCGTCGATGCGCCGGACTTCTCGCCCTTCAATGGCAACCCCGCGGATCTGATGGACCGCGTCGTCAACCCGGAACGGATCCGCGTCCTCGCCCCGGGCGAGGCCTTCCGCCTCCCCCTTGCCTGACCCAGAAAGGAAGCCCATGAATTCGTGGCCCAAAGACGTGATCGAGCGGATCGCCGCCAGCGATGACCTGCACATCTCTCCCTTCCGCCCCGACGGCAGCACCCCCGGAACGCCCACCTGGATCTGGTCCGTGGTGGTCGACGGGCGGCTGTTCGTCCGCGCCTGGAATGGCACCCGGTCCCGGTGGTACCGCGCGGCCGTCGAGCAGGGAGCTGGCCGGATCTCGGCCACGGGAGATGACTTCGACGTCGCAATGACACCCGTCGACGAGGCCAGCGACCCCACCCTCGGGAACCGGATTGACGAGGCCTACCGGACCAAGTACGCCGGCAGCCCCTACCTGCCCCCGATGGTGGCCGCGGGTCCCAAGGCCGCCACCGTCGAACTCACGCCAGCGAACTGACCTGGCCTCGAAAGGACCACCATGACCCAGAACCGTACCGAACAGGCCGCCGAGGTCTTCGGCCGCCTGTTCAACGCCACCCCTCCCACCAGCGAGCCGGATCCGGAGTTCGGCCCCATCCTGCGCAAGGTGATCTTCTCCGACGTCTTCGCCACCGGAGACCTCGACGACCGGACCCGGGAGCTGGTCACCGTCACCTGTCTGGCCGCGCTGCAGACCCTGCCCCAGTTGAAGGCCCACGCCACGGCGGCCCTGAACGTCGGCGTCACGCCGGTGGAGCTGCGTGAGGCGATGTACCAGTTGGCGCCCATCATCGGCTTCCCACGCACCCTCAATGCGATCGGCGTGGTCAGCGAGGTGATCACCGCAGCCGGGCACGAGCTGCCGCTGCAGACGCAGGGAACCACCACCGACGAAGACCGCCATGAGTTGGGCCTGGACATCCAGACCGCGCTCTACGGCACGGAGATCGCCGACGCCCTGGCCGGCCTTCCGGAACCCTTCGACCGGGCCGTGCCGGGATTCCTCACCGATTTCCACTTCGGCGACTTCTGGACCCGTGAGGGGTTGGACCGCGGCACGCGCGAACTGCTCGCCCTGGTCACCCTGGCTGCCCTGAACCTGGCCCCACAACTGCCGGCCCACGTGCGTGGCTGCCTGAAGGCGGGCAACAGCGTGGAGACCGTGCTCGCCGCGCTGGTTCAGGCCTTCCCCTACATCGGATACCCCAGCGCCCTCAACGCAATGCGCGTCGTGCTGGCGGAGACGGGCTCCAGGCCACAACAAGTGCGGCAGGTCAAGTGACCAGACCGCCCGGGCGGCACTTGGTCACCTGACTTGCCGCATTTGTTGTGGCCGACCGATCCGAAGGTTCTCCGGTCACCACTCCCAGTCGAGCGCGTGCAGGCCGGGGGCGGGGTTGGCGAGCACCAGCTCCACCATCCGGGCCGGCTCCAGCTCCCGCTCCACCACCGGTTCCGCCTCGCTCTGGGCCGGCTTGACCGTGTGCAGGATCCGCTTCGGCAGCGCCCCCTCGAAGTGCACCGTTAGCGTCAACAGCTGAGCCGGCCGGCTCAGGGCATAGCCCATGGTGGTGCACTCCGCGTCGCCGTGGAAGGTCAGGCGGTGCTGGGTGCGGCGGTTGTCGCCCTTCTTCAGCGGCGGGTCGAACAGGAATTCATAGACCTGGGCGCCCTCGTCGACGGGGATCACCCGGCCCAGCGTGCAGCCCAGCAACGCCTCGGCGTGCACCTGCTGCTGCGCCAGATCGACGGAGATGGACCAGCCGCGCACGTCCTCGGCGGTGGCCTCGATCACCAGCGTCGTGGTGGCGGTGCGTTCGGCACGCTTGGCGTCCACCAGCACCTCGTGATGCGCGGTCAGCAGCTTCTGACCCGACGCATTGGGCATGTGGGCGCCCTGGATCACCCGGCGCAGCATCTGCACCCGGTCACTGGTCCAGGCCTTCTGCACGGCGGGACGGATCGCATCACCGATGCGCTGGGCCAGCTCGGTGGCGGGGATCTCGGGTCGGGACGTCGGTGTCACGATGCCTCCTCGGTGTGGCTGTGGAGGTAGCGATCGGCAGTGACCGGTGCCTCCGTTGTGTCTCATTGTTGCGCAGACGGCACCCCCGTGAGGGCAAGTCCACAGCAGCTTCCGCGGGATCTCAGGGCTGCATCACCAGTAGCGCCTGGGGCACCACCTCGGCCTCGAAGACCCGGGCACGTCCGGCGGTGTCCCCGTCGAGTTCATAGGGCATCTCCTCGGCGACGCTGATCCGCACCCGTCGGGCCTGGAGCTGGTCCACCCGGTTGACCCGGTCGCTGCCCAGGGCCATCACCTTGGCGGCCATCGCTGCCCAGTCCGCATAGTTGCGCGGCGAGGCGATCGCGACGTCCAGCAGGCCGTCGGTGGCCGAGGCCTTGGGCATCAGCTGCAGGCCGCCCTGCAGCAGGCCGACATTGCCCACCACCGCCATCATCGCCCGACGGCGTTCCGGGGCCTGCCCGTCCACCTGGAAGCTGAGGTCCATCGGCGGGGCATTGACCTCCTGCGCGGCGGCCAGGAAGTAGGCCGCCGACCCGACGGTCTTCTTCAGCTCCGGCCGGGTGTTCTCCATGATCCGGGCGTCGATCCCGATTCCGGCCATCACCGCGAAGTGCTCCGCGCCCGCCTCGTCGCCGTCGATGATCGCCTTGACCAGATCGATGGGCTGGGGCTGGCCGCCGAAGGCCACCCGGGCCGCCGCCACCTCATCCAGCGGGATCCCCAGATTGCGGGCCAACAGGTTGCCCGTGCCCGCCGGGATGATCCCCAGCGGGATCCCGGAACCGGCTAGCTCGGAGCAGACCACGCGGACGGTGCCGTCGCCACCGGCAACCACGACGAGGTCCACGTCCCGGGAGATGGCGGCGCGGGTCATGGAGTAGCCGGGGTCGGTGGGCTTGGTCTGCAGCCACAGCACATCGTCCCAGCCGCCCTGTTCCAGCTCGTACTCCACGGTGCGGCGGAAGCTGCCCCGGTCCAGCACCTTGGAGGGATTCCAGATCACCGCGCAGCTGCGTTCCTCCGCGGCCGCGCGACGACGGCGGGGCACCGGCACCATGTGTACCCGCGCAACCAGGCAGGCGAGGCTGGCGCAGACCAGGCCCAGCAGGAAACCGCCGACGATGTCGGTGGGCCAGTGAGCATTCATCACGAACCGGTCGTAGCCGATCAGCCCGACGCCCAGAACACCCAGCACACGCCACAGGTAGCGCACGTCGGACGGCTGCCGGGTGGTGGTGGTTGTGGCAATCACCATCAGGGCCGCGGTGGTGGTCATCGCCAGGTGCCCACTGGGATAGGCCCACCCGGCGTGGGTCAGCACGTCGGCCAGCGGGGAGGCCGGGCGGGGCCGGGCGAAGATCTGTTTCAGCAGGAAGCTGCCTCCCCAGGCCAGCACCACCGACAGCACCAACCCCACCGCCAGGTTGCGCAGCCGGCGTCGCCAGGCCCAGACGGCGATGATGGTCAGGATGGCGGCGAAGACGCCCGGCATGGTGACGATGGAGATGGCCGTCCAGATCTGGGCGGGGTGGCTGTCGGGCTCCAGCCGCGTGGTCCCGGAGAACCGGTCCAGCCCGGCCAGGGCGGTGGTGGCCAGGGCCAGCCAGGTCCACAGGCCGAAGGCGAACCCGGCGGTGACCAGCACGAAGAGCGCGAACCGGGCCCGGGCAAGGGCGGTGATCCGGTGCAGGCTGGGCATGCGCTGATTGTGCCACGCGCCGGCCAGCTCCCCGATTCCCAGAAAGTGTTGCCCGACAAATGGCGGGGACGAGGAGGGCGGCCACTCGGTAGGCTGTTGCCCATGATTGATCCCAAGCTGCTGCGCACCGACCCCGACCGCATCCGACGTAGTGAGATTGCGCGCGGCGGCTCCGGTGAGATCGTCGACGAGCTGCTGGCCGCCGACGAGTCCCGCCGCAGCAACATCCAAGCCTTCGAGACCATGCGTGCGGAGCAGAAGGAGCTCGGCAAGCAGGTGGCCAAGGCACAGGGCGAACAGAAGCAGGAGCTGCTGGCCCGCACCAAGCAGCTGGCCGCGGATGTGAAGGCCGCCCAGGCCACCGCCGATGAGGCCGGGCAGAAGTTCGACGAGCTGATGAAGCAGCTCGGCAACCTGGTGATCGACGGCGTCCCGACCGGCGGCGAGGATGACCTCTACGTGATCGAGACCCACGGCACCCCGCGGGACTTCGCCGCCGAGGGCTTCGAGCCCAAGGACCACCTGGAGCTGGGTGAACTGCTCGGCGCCATCGACATGGAGCGCGGCGCCAAGGTCTCCGGCAGCCGCTTCTACTTCCTGACCGGCGTCGGTGCCCAGCTGGAGTTCGCCCTGTCCCAGTTCGCCATGGCCAAGGCCCTGGAGTGGGGCTTCACCCCGATGATCCCGCCGTCGCTGGTCAAGCCGTCGGCCATGGAGGGCACCGGCTTCCTGGGCCAGGCCGCCGCCGACGTCTACCGTCTGGAGGCCGACGACCTGTACCTGGTTGGCACCGCCGAGGTGCCGCTGGCCGCCTACCACTCCGACGAGATCATCGACGCCAACAGGCTGCCGCTGCACTACGCCGGCTACAGCCCCGCCTTCCGTCGTGAGGCCGGCAGTTACGGCAAGGACACCCGCGGCATCTTCCGCGTGCACTGGTTCGACAAGTGGGAGATGTTCGTCTACTGTGACCCGGCCGACGCGGAGGCGGAGCACCAGAAGCTGTTGAACTTCGAGAAGGAGTTCATCACCGCCCTGGAGCTGCCCTTCCAGGTGCTGGACGTCGCTTCCGGTGACCTGGGTCTGAGCGCCGCCCGCAAGTACGACTGCTACGCCTGGCTGCCCACCCAGAACCGCTACCGGGAGATCACCTCCACCTCCAACTGCACCGAATTCCAGGCCCGACGCCTCAACATCCGGCAGCGCAAGGACGGTGAGGTCAGCCCGCTGGCCACGCTGAACGGCACCCTGTGCGCCATGACCCGGATGATCATCATGCTGCTGGAGAACCACCAGCAGGCCGACGGATCGGTGCACATCCCCGAGGTGCTGCGTCCTTACATGGGTGGCCTGGAGAAGCTGACCCCCAAGGCCTGAGACCGGATGCGATGACCTCGCCCGAGCCCGACGAACCCAGCGGCTACGCCCGTCCCGACGGATGGACCCCGCTGGGGGAGCCGGGCTCGTCCGCTTCCCCCACCGACGGTCTGGACGCGCGCCCAATTCCGGAAGGTGACCGCCAGAATCCGACGGCCGGGGTGGCTCCCGCGGGGGAGTCCACCGCCGGTGGGAATCCCGAGGTCACTTCCCGGAACCAGGTCCCGGAGTCTTCGCCCGGCGCGTCCGCAGCCGGTTCCGCCGGAACACCCGGCTGGCAGCCGTCACCTCCCGGCGCCGGTGAGCCCGGCAGATCCGGCTTCTCCCGCCACCCCCTGCGCTGGGCGGCCTGGTTCAGCGTGCTGGCGGTGCTGGGCTTCCTGCTGGTCCGGCCATTGGTGGCCCGGGACCCCGAGCCCGACGAGGTGCCGGACCTGCGGGTCCCCAGTACCCTGCCCACCCCGCAGCAGCCGTCGACTCCCAGGCCCTACCCGCCCTCACCGCTGCCCAGCACCGCCACCGCGCCGGCCCGCCCCAATGCCCAGCCGGCGCACTACGCCTGGGGAGTCCAGGCCAAGAGTCTGCGGCTGGACCTGGTCAGCGCGGAGCTCAGCTTCTCTCCGGACGGTTCGGCCGACGACGACCGGCCGGTGATTGGGGCCGGCCAGACCTGGCTGGTGCTCACCGGGGAGGGCACCCTGGGCCGCGAGGAGACCGCGCCCGACCGCAAGATTCGCTTGCACGGCCTGGACGCCACCACCGGCCGTCAGCGCTGGCAGCTGGACCTGCCCTTTGGGTTGTGCGCGCGTGAACCGCTCGACGGGAAGGTGGCCTGCGCCTCTGCCGCGGAGCGGGACGGGGCCACCGGCCTGCCCACCCGGTGGACGCTGCAGCTGCTGGACCCGGCCACCGGGCGGGCGGTCAGGACGGCCGCCCTGGACGGCTGGTTCAGCATGGTGGCGGTGCAGTCCGGCCGCTTCCTCCTGGTGGAGCAGGCCCAGCCGGCGCCCCACCTGGTGGTGCATGCCGTCGGCAAGGACCTGTCACCGGCCTGGCGCACGGACCTGTCGTCGCAACCCTTGCACGGCAGCTTCTTCAGCCAGAACCGGTACATCACCCGTCGTGACCTGACGGTTCCCACGGGTCTGGCCCTGGAACGGGTCCGGATCCGGCAGGTGGACCAGATGGTCGCCCTTTGGGGCAGGGTGGGCACCGCCTTCCTCAACGCGTCCGACGGGCGGCTCGTGGCTCTGCCCCGGTGCTCCCGGATGGTGGATGACGGGCAGCGGATCTGGTGCAATGACGCCGATGGTGCCACCGCCTACTCCCGCCAGCTCAAGCCGCTGCACCGTACCCAGCCGGGGATCAGGCTGGCCCACCCCAGGATCGACCGTCGGCATGGTGACCGGTCCGTCCCGGTCTTCCTCAACCAGCACAAGCAGGTGGTGGGGGTGGACCCGGCCACCGGACGTACCCGGGCGGTGATCGCCGACACCAGCTCGACGGACACCTTCGCGGGGCCCCTGGAGCCCACCGCGGTGCAGGCCGGGCGGACCGTCCTGGTGGACGACGCCGGTGGGCTGGTGGCGCTGGACCAGGCCGGCAGCCGGGCGGTCTGGGCAGTGCCGGACTACACCAGCGTCCTCGCCCTCTCCCACGGTGAACGGGTCCTGCTCGGCGACCGCAGCGTGCTGGACGTGGTGGATCCGACGACGGGTCGGGTGGAGGCACGGTTCAGGGACCTGCCCGGCTTTGCCGTGGTCGGCGTGGGCAGCCCGCGGGACCAGGCCGTGGTGGCCGTCGGGCTGGACGGGGTGTGGCGGCTCAGGCTGCCCTGATTCCGGAGGGCTCTCCCACCCCTCGACCGACTCGGAGATCGTGGTTCAGGAAGGCTCGGGGATCGTGAGCGCGGATCGAGCCCCGACTGGCCAGAGGACCTTGAGGAAAGCCCGGGGGATCAGGCGGGGAACCAGCGGTTCAATTCCTCCACCGTGCCCAGATCGTCGAAATTCCCGGTGACGTGGTCCGCGCAGGCCTTGACCTCCTCGGGGGCGTCCCCAATGGCCACGCCGCGGCCGGCCCATTTCAGCATCTGGGTGTCATTGCGGCCGTCGCCCAGTGCCAGCACATTGCGCTTCTTGACCCCCAGTTCGGCGCAGACCTCCTTCAATCCCGTCGCCTTGTTCACACCGACGGGGGCGATGTCCAGCCATGCGGACCACCCGATGAAGTAGCTCACGCCACGCATGCCCAGGGCGCGGGCGATGGTCTTGAACTCCTCGCTGGAGGAGTTCGGGTCCCGGATGATCACTCGGGTGACCGGCTCGGCGCACAATTCCTCGACGCTCTGCAGCCGCATCTCGCCGGTCAGGTCTCCGTCGGGGAACAGTTCGTTCAACCGATAGCCGCCGCGCGGATCCTCCACCGCCACCCGCATGTGGGGGTGCTTGGACAAGACCTTCTGGATGGCGGGGCCGGGGTCAAAGGTGACCTGCTTGCGCAGCCGGTAGGGCGGGAAGTCCACCACGACGGCACCATTGGAGCTGACCGCCGGGCCGGGCGGCAGGCCGAGCGCCTCGAAGATCGGCTGGGTGTCACCCCAGGCACGCCCGGTGGCCAGCACCACCGGGACTCCTGCGGTCTTGATCCGGTCCACTGCGTCGCGGATCTGGTCTGGTAGATGTCCCTCGTGGTCGACGAGCGTGCCGTCGATGTCCAGGGCCACCATCTCGGGGCGCCAAGTCATGGACGAATACTGCCAGCAGGGCATGACCAGATGGTGAAGCGCGGGTGGCCGCAGTGTGTCCACACCGGGCCCCCGCGCTTGTCACCCGGGACTGACCGACGTGTCAATCGGGCAGATCCTATGGTGTGGTCAGGCGGCCAGGCGTCGGCTGGCCTCGCCCCGGCGCAGCACCTCGCGGGCGGCCTGCAGGACGAGTTCCATGCTGGGCTTGACCTGGCGCAGGGAGCGGCTGGGCGCCGGGTTGTTGCGCGCCTTGCGCAGGTGGCGCTTCACGGTGGACAGGCTGCAGCCGAGTCGCTGGGCGATCGACTCCAGGGAGTCATGCGGGTTGGCGGCGCGCAGCCGCACCACCTCGGCCGGATCGATCTGCCGGTTGGGCGTGACCACGCCGGCGAAGGAATCCAGATCTTCGGGCTTCACGCGAACGCCCAGTCGGGAACGGATCGCGTTGCGCTGGGCGGGGGTCGTGCCGGCCACATAGCCCGCCACGTCGTGCTCCACGACGGCGGCGTAGAGGCACCTCTGGAGCAGCGGGCAGCCACCGCAGGCCTGTTCGGCCTTGCGCATCAGCATCTGCTGGAGGTGACGTTCGTGGGCGCTGGCCGGGGAGATGTGGTCCTCCAGCAGCGGATGCTGGAAGACCTCAGCATGCTCCACGCAGGCCCGGGCCGTGAGGGTACTGGTCTGGATGGTCATTTCTGGGTGACAACTTTCGGTGCGGGAATCGGGGTGACGGTGTCCCTACGACGGAGCGCGAGTTCCACCTGGTTCCCGATTGCCCCGACGGCTCTAGGTTGTCAGGCCGTGGCGAGGAAAGGCCATCGCAATGGTGGGGGTGACTACCTGTTCGGGGGTGGCACGGATACTCATGGGAATCTGAGTATCGCTACTCATAATTCAACGTTGAATTGTTGAAGCCATGAACGGGCCCCGGCGATCCCTGTGTCCACAGGAAAAATTCTGCTGCCCACCTCGCTCCTTGCGCCGATGCGGAAGCCGTGGCGCCCTTTTTCGGGCCGTTCCTGCGCTGTCACGTATATCCGTGACATGTGACTCGATTGTCCACCCGCTGAGTGTCACCTGAACAGACGACAAGGGGATTTCATGGCGTTAAGTATTCGATCAGCAACCGGTTCCCTGTCATCAGTTCTGATGACGTGCCCCTGCCGGGGGCGATGCCCCAAGGTCCATGCGCGCAGCATGAGGGGTGTGTGCGCAGGACGTCTCCAGTCTGGTGGGCAACCGCACGCGGCGGCTTCAGGAGCCACCCGTCGCAGCAGGTCCGTGACCTGGCTGGATGATCCAACCCGTCCAGGGGACCCATCGGCACAGCCCGGGTCAGCGCGCGCGGGGCCGGCATAGTCTGGGGCAATGAGCGCCAGCGACGAGGTCTTGCAGCGGCTGCCCGACGGAACCGTGAAGCAGCGCAATCCCTTCACCGGGACCCAGGTCTGGACCATGCCCGGCCGGGGCAAGCGTCCCCTGCCCAAGACGCTGGATGATCCGGCGCCGCTGCCTCCCGACGGCGGGACCCCCGGCTGCGCTTTCTGCCCCGGCCATCATCTGGATAACCCGCCGGAGCGGTCCCGGCTGGTCCGCGAAGGGGAGGGGTGGCGGGCGCTGTCCGGGCTGTCGGCAGCCGAGCTGGATCGGACCGAGGCGGACTTTCGTCGGGTGCCCAACCTGTTCGAGATCTGCTCGCTGGACTACTGGCGGCTCAATCACGGCGTGGAGCCGAGCCCGGAGGTGGTGGAACGGGTGGAGGCCTACCTGGCCGATCCGGTGGGCCACGCCCAGATCGAGCGGGTCTGGCGGCTGCGGGAACGCTTCGCCAAACAGGAGGTGGAGCCCACCGAGGAGGCGCTGCGGCAGGCCGCCCTGGGCTGGATCGGGACCTCGCATGAGCTGGTGATTCCGCGACGGCACTACGTGGATGGCGCCACCGACACCAGTCAGTTGGCCTCCTCCGGCTGGCTGACGGTGCCGGAGCACCGGGCCTACGTCGGGCTGACGGTGCAGGCGATGGCGGACCTGTACGCCGCCAATCCGGCCGCCCGCTATGTCTCGGTCTTCCAGAACTGGCTGAAGCCGGCCGGCGCGTCCTTCGAGCACCTGCACCGCCAGGTGGTGGCGATCGACGAGCTGGGGGAGCACGCGGGGGCCGCCGCGGAGGCCCTGACCCGCCATCCCAATGCCTTCAACGAATACGGGTTGGACATCGCCATCCAGAACGGGCTGCTGCTGGCGGCCAATGACCATGCCGTCGCCTTCGCCGGCTTCGGCCACCGCTACCCGTCGGTAGAGATCTACTCGCTCTCCCCGCGGCGGGAGCCGTGGCTGCTGGACGCCGACGAGATGGACGGGATGAGCGACCTGCTGCACGCCATGCACGCCGCCGGCGGTGAGAAGCTGTCCTGCAATGAGGAGTGGCACCACCGGCCGCCGTCGCTGGCCGAGGGGATCGGCGCCATCGGTGAGGAGCACATCCCCTGGCGGATCGTCGTGAAGTGGCGGATCTCCACCCTGGCTGGCTTCGAGGGCGCCACCAAGATCTACCTGAACACGCTCTCTCCGTGGGATGTGCACCGGCGGGTGCTCAAGGAGCTCTACCGGCTGCGCGACGAGGGCCGGATTGCCCCGATGAAGCTGGGCGACGAGTGCGATGTCGCCCCGGGGAGCATTCCCTGCTGAGCTGTTGTCAGCTGGCCAGCTGACCCTCCAACAGGCCCGTGGCGGACTGGGTGTAGTCATCAAGGTCCGTGGCGATCCGGAAGGACGCCTGCATCACGTAGCCCTGGATCAGGGCGACGAAGGCGGGGGCGAGGCGGGCGGCGCGGCGCAACGGGAGTCCCTCCTGCCGGCACCACGCCTCGAGATAGCCGGTGACGCGTTCCATCAGGGTGGCCGCGTGGTCCAGCAGCCCGGCGGACAGGGCGTTGCCGGTGGTCAGGTTGCCCCAGAACTGCAGCACCAGGCCGCTCTCGATCCACTCGTGGGGGAGGTTGCGCAGCACCTGTGCGAGGGCCGTGGCCGGAGGCGGCACGGGGGACTGGTCAGCGAAAGTGACCAGAATCTCGCTCTTGGTGGTCACCACGGAGGCGGCGATGTCCCGGATCAGGTCGTCCTTGCCCTTCCAGTAGCCGTAGATGGCTCCGGCCGAGAGCCCGGACTCCTTGATGATGTCGCTCATCGTCGTGCTGGACAAGCCCTTGCGCTGGATGACCGCGATGGCGGCGTCCAGGATCCGCTGGCGTTGGGCGGCGCGATGTTCGTCGGAAACCTTGGGCATGCGCCGATCCTAGCAAAACGAACATTCTGTTTGACAGCTTCCCCGGGAGGGCGCACCATAGAGAACGAACATTCGTTTTATGAGAGGATCCGTCATGGACGAGCACCTGCACTCCACCTGGCAGGCCACGCTGCGCACCATCCTGGCCGCCGCCACCGTCGTCACCCTGGTGCTGTTGGCCTTCGCCTGGCCCAGCTACACGGCCAAGCCGAAGGGCATGCCCGTGGCCATCGTGGCGCCGACCCCTCAGCGCGCCGCGGTCGCCCAACAGCTGGAGGCCGCCGGAGGAGCCTTCACCGTGGTTGACCAGAGCGACCGGGCGGCCGCCGTCGAGGCCATCGAGCAGCGAGGGGTCTACGGAGCGCTCGTCTTCTCGGGGCAGAAGACGGAGGTGCTCACCGCCTCGGCCGGCAGTGCCGCCGCCACCCAGATGCTCGCCGGTGCCGCGCAGAAGCTCGGCGCCCAGCAGATGGCTGCCGTCGCGGCCCAGAAGCAGCAGGCTGCCGGGGAGGTCGCCAAGCTCGGCGCGCAGGCTGCCGCTGCCGCCGCCAGCGCTCAGACCCTGGCGACGGTGTCCCAAGGGCTACCCGCCGCCCAGGCCGCGGCCATGAAGCCGCAGGTGGAGGCCGCCCAGAAGGCTGCCGCGGGTGCTGCCGCCAAGGCCAAGCAGGCACAGGATTCCTTGGCCGCCACGAGTGCTCCCGTCGTCGCGATCACCGACGTCGTGCCGCTGGCCAGCAGCGATGCCCGCGGCACCGGCATCGCCATCGCCGGTCTGCCGTTGACGATGGGCGGCATGATCGGCGGCGTCCTGATCTCCATGCTGCTCGTGGGGTGGAAACGCCGTCTGGTCGCCGTCGCCGGGTACGGCGTGCTGGGTGGCCTGTTGCTGACCGGCATCCTGCAGGGCTGGTTCGGCTTCATCCAGGGCGGCTTCTGGATGAACTGGCTGGTCATTGGCGCATCCATCGCCGCGACGGCCGCCTTCATCGTGGGCGCGCACTCCCTGCTGGGGCGGCCCGGGCTGGCGCTCGGTGCGATTCTGACACTGTTCGTCGGCAACCCCCTGAGCTCCCAGAGCATGCCCAAGGAATGGCTGCCCGGTGCCTGGGGCGAGATCGGCCAGTGGTTCGTGCCCGGTGCCGCCGGCAACCTGATGCGGATCGAGAGCTACTTCCCGCAGGCCTCGACCTTCCAGCCCTGGCTGGCCCTGCTGGTCTGGTTCGGGCTGGGTGTTGTGCTGGCCGTGGTGGGGCGTCGTGCAGGCACCGTGGCCGGGGCCGTTGTGGGCAGTCGCGGGGATGTCGACGAGCGGTGATCCTGGCCGGGCCTGTCTGCACCGGTACATGTTTGGTGGGGCGCGGGGAAAATCGGATGAAAACTGTCAGAGGCAGCATCTAGTGTCATTCCTGCCATGCAGACCTTTCCGCCGGACACCACGGCCTTCAGCCAACGCACCCGGGACGCCCTGACCCCTGACCAGACGGGCGGCCCGGGCGGCGTCGTTTCCGGGGACGAGCCGGACACCCGCAGCCCGGCCCGCTTCCTGCGCTGGCTGCTGGGCCAGCAGCTGGACCTGGTGCTGGCCAGCGCCGCCGTCGGCGCGCTGTGGTTCCTGCCCAGCGCGATCAACCCGTGGCTGCTCGGCCGCGCCATCGACGAGGGGGTCAGCCGGGGCAGCGTCTGGGCCACCCTGCCGTGGGCGCTGCTGATGGTGCTCAGCATCACCGTCGGTGTGGTGGGCGGCACCCTGATGCACACCAGCGCCGTCACCGGCTTCCTGGTGGCGATGTACAAGACCATGAAACTGGTGCTGCGCAAGGGAACCCAGCTTGGGCACGTCGCCACCCGCCGCACGCCGTCGGGGGAGATGCTCTCCATCGCGGGCGGCGACGCGGAGACCTACGGCATGGTCTTCGAGGTGGTGGGCCGCACCATCGCCGCGCTGGCCGCCTTCATCTTCGTCGCCGGCCTGGTGCTGGCCGAGTCCACCAAGCTCGGACTGGTCACGCTGATCGCCGCCCCGCTGCTGGTGGGAGCCGCATCACCCCTGCTCAAGCCGCTGCAGCGTGCCCAGGCCAGTGAGCGCAGCCGCTCCAGCGAACTCACCGGGATGGCCACCGACATCGTGGCCGGCCTGCGGATCCTGCGCGGCATCGGCGGCGAGCAGACCTTCGGGGACAACTACGCCCACCAGTCCCAGCGGGTTCGTCGGGCCGGGGTCCGGGCGGGCACCTGGCAGGCCGCGGTGGACGCCCTCAGCGTGCTGCTGTCCGGGCTGCTGCTGGTGGTGCTGACCTGGCTCGGCACCCGGGAGATGCTGGCCGGGCGGTTGAGCATCGGGCAGCTGGTCAGCTTCTTCGGCTATGCCATCTTCATGGTCTGGCCCATCAGCACCTTCTACGAGTTCGTGCAGAAGTGGGTGCAGGGTCTGGTCTCGGCCAAGAAGACCATCGCCGTGCTGGGCCAGCGTCCGCCGTGGCGGGACCCGGCGGATCCGGTGGCCCTACCGGCGGGGGCCACCATCACCGACGAGGCCTCCGGTTTCGTGGCGCAGCCCGGGCGGATGACCGTCGTGGTCAGTGCCCTGCCGGATGACTCGGCGGCGCTGGCGGACCGGATCGGCCGTTTCCTGCCCAGCCAGACCGAGGCGGTCTCACTGGTGATCGACGAGGACCTGAAGGGCAAGGCGGCCAAGCGCGCCCGGGCCGAGCGCCAGGAGCAGTTGGCCACCCTGGTGGCGGCCGACGAGGAACGGGCCGAGGCGCACTGGGGAGTCAGCTTCGACGACGTGGACCTCTCCCGGGTGCGGTTGGATGAGGTGCGCTCCCGGGTGCTGGTGGCCGACGCCAATGCCCAGGTCTTCGCCGGAACCCTGCAGGAGCTGGTGGACCCGCACGGCCGCGCCACCCGGGAACAGGCCGAACAGGCGCTGCGCACCGCCAATGCGGAGGACGTCTACGACGCCCTGCCCGGTGGCTGGCAGGGGGTGCTGGATGAACGCGGCCGGGGCCTGTCCGGTGGCCAGCGGCAACGCCTGGTGCTGGCCCGCGCACTGCTGGCCGATCCCGAGGTGCTGGTGCTGGTGGAGCCGACGTCGGCCGTCGACGCCCACACCGAGGCCCGGATTGCCGCCCGGCTGGCGGAACACCGTCGGGGCCGGACCACCATCATCACCACCGTCTCTCCGCTGCTGCTGCACCATGCCGACGAGGTGGTGCTGCTGGACGACGGCAGGGCGGTGGCCCGCGGCACCCATGCCGAGCTGTTGGCCGACAACCCGGGCTACCGCGCCGTCGTCGCGCGGGACATGGACCAGACCGACGAGAGCCCGGAGGGAGGGAACCGATGAGCGAGGACACGATGCCGGCCCCGGCGACACCGGTGGCCGAGGACCTGTTGGCCAGCTCCGCCAGCACCTGGCGGGAGGGGCCCGCCCGCGGGGTGGAGATCCCCGAGATCCTGCAGGTGGACGAGTCGGTCCCGCTCCCACTGCGCCTGCGCGGCTGGCGGCAGCGTCGGGACCTGCGCGGCGAGCGGGCCGAGGAGTTCTACGCCGGCTCCCGCAACCCGGAGCGCGGCCTGCCCGTGGCCCCGGACTCCGATGTGGTGGCCTTCATCCGACGAATGCTGGGCGAGCGCAAGCGGCTGGCCGTCGGGCTGGTGCTGCTCAACGCGCTGGCGGCCGTGGCCGGGCTGTTGGTGCCCCGGATGCTCGGCGGACTGGTGGACCGGGCCGGTCAGGGCGGCGACGCCCTGGCCAGCCAGTTGGACGGAATTGCGCTGACCGTGGTGGGCGTGGTGCTGCTGCAGACGGTGCTCACCTTCGGGGCGCGTCGGATCAGCGCCGTCTTCGGCCAGGACATGCTGGCGGAGGCTCGGGAGTACGTCGTGCGCTTCGTGCTGCGGCTGCCGCTGTCCACGGTGGAGCGGGCCTCCAGCGGTGATCTGGTCACCCGGGTGACCAGGGACGTCTCCACCATGTCCGGGGCGGTCCGGTGGGCCCTGCCGCAGCTGGTGATCGCGTCGGTGATGACCGGACTGACCATGGTGGCGATGTTCCTCAACTCGTGGATCCTGGCGCTGCCCAGCGTCGGCTCCATGCTGCTGCTGGCCATCGTCAGCCGGGGGTATCTGCGCAAGGCCCCGAAGGGCTACATCACCGAGGGCGGCACCTATTCCCAGATCAACACCGGGCTGACCGAGACCATCGAGGGTGCCCGGACCGTCGAGTCGCTGCGGCTGCAGGACGCCCGCACCGGGCGGACCGATGGCGACATCGAGGAGTCCGGCCAAGCCGAGCGCTACACCATGACGCTGCGCAACCAGATGTTCCTGAGCGTCGACTACGCCTACCAAGGGCCGCTGGTGCTGATCGTGCTGCTGGGTGCCTGGGGGCATGCCCACGGCTGGGTCACGCTGGGCCAGATCACCGCCGCCGCCATCTACGTGCAGCAGCTGATCGAGCCGATGGACCGGCTGATCCAGACCCTGGACCGGCTGCAGGTGGGGATGGCCTCCACCACCCGACTGCTCGGGATCGCGGCCGTGCCGCCGGACCGGCAGGCCACCGGCGAGATCCCGCTGGGTGACCACTTGGTGGCCGATGACCTGCGCTTTGCCTATCGCGAGGGTCACGACGTGCTGCACGGTGTCAGCCTGGACCTTCGTCCGGGGGAGCGGCTGGCCATCGTCGGGCCGTCCGGTTCCGGCAAGTCGACCCTGGCCCGGCTGCTCAGCGGAATCAATTCGCCGCGGGCGGGTGAGGTCAGCGTCGGCGGGGTGGACGTGATGAACCTGCCGCTGGCCGACCTGCGCACCCAGGTGGCGCTGGTCACCCAGGAACACCACGTCTTCGTCGGCTCCGTGAGGGACAACATCGTGCTGGCCCGGGAACAGACGGCCACCGACGATGAGGTGTGGCAGGCACTGCGCGCCGTCGAGGCCGCCGAGTGGGTGGAGCGGTTGCCCGACGGGTTGGCCACGAAGATCGGCTCCGGCAACCAGGTGCTCACGCCGGCTCAGGCGCAGCAGATTGCGCTGGCCCGGCTGGTGATCGCGGACCCGCACACCCTGGTGCTGGACGAGGCCACCAGCCTGATCGACCCGAAGACCGCCCGCCACCTGGAGGGTTCGATGGCCAGCCTGCTGGACGGCCGCACCGTGGTGGCCATCGCGCACCGGCTGCACACCGCGCACGACGCGGACCGGATTGCCGTGGTGATCGACGGGCGGATCGCCGAGCTGGGTTCGCACGACGAATTGATGGCCCGCGACGGGGAGTACGCGTCGCTCTGGCGGGCCTGGACCAGCTGATTCGGCCTGTGGTGGCCGGCGCGAACCGCGGACGGAGACTCCGACTCTGCACCCCGACGGTCACTGGGCACCCGCTGGAGCGGGTGCCCAGTGTCGTCCGGGGGTGCCCAGTCGCATGCCGGGGTCAGGCGGAGGCGGTCAGGCCTCCTTGCGCCCCTTGGGCACGGTCAACGCGACCGAGGCCAGGGCCAGCAGGGTGAGCAGCAGGTTGAAACCCATCGTCACCATGCCCGCGGTGCGCACCCGGGCATTGGACTGGATGCCCTGCATCTCGAAGACCCAGCCGGTGGTGAAGCCGCTGCCCATCACGCCGGTGAAGATCGCCAGGGAGGCCGCGGCGCCGATGGCCGAGCCCAGACTGGAGGCCATCTTGTAGATCCCCGCGCCGGCACCGGCCTGGGCGGGCGGCAGGTTGGACAGGGCGGCGTCGGTGGAGGGCGTCGCGTAGAAGGCCAGGCCCAGGCCGAACAGCACATAGGCGATCACGGCCAGCACCACATAGGTGCCCACCAGCACCTGGGTCTGCATCAGCAACAGGCTGGTGACGCCGAGGATCATGGCTCCCCACATCATCGGCTTGCGGGGGCCGAAGCGCTGCAGCAGTTTCTCCCCGATCCGGATGCAACTGATCACGGCCACCGCGAAGCCAATCGTCAACAGGCCCGCGTGCCAGGCGTCGAAGCGTTCCGGACGGGCCAGCTGCAGCATCTGCTGGCTCACCATCAGCATGCCGATGGTCATGTTGATGGCGAAGTTGGAGACCACCGCGCCGGTGAAGGTGATGTTGCGGAACAGCGCGAAGTCCATGAACGGGTGCTCACGCCCCCGCTCCCAGACCACGAAGGCCACCAGACCAAGCAGGAAGACGGCACCCAAGCCCAGGGCCGTCGGGCTGGTCCACCCCAACTGCTTGCCGAAGACCACCACCACCATGAAGCACAGCACGGTGACCATGAACAGCAGCAGGCCCACCAGGTCGAAGGCCTTGTGGGAGACCTGTTCGGCGCGGCTCTCCGGCGTGCCCCAGATCATCGCGAAGCTCAGCACCGACGCGACGATCGACGCGACGAAGATGTAGCGCCAACCCAGGTTGGAGGCCAGGAAGCCACCGAACAGGGCGGCCATCGACGAGCCGCCAAAGGTGCCGATGGACCACATGGACACCGCGCGCTGCCGCGCCGGACCGTCCCAGTAGGCCTTCACCAGCGCAAGGGTGGCGGGCATGATGCACGCGCCGGATAGGCCCTGGACGGCGCGGCCGAGGAGCATCGTCGGTAGGGCCAGGGAGCCACTGGACAGCAACACCAGAACAGACCCGACGACGCCCAGCACATTGCCCACCAGGGCCATCCGCACCCGACCCATCCGGTCAGCGATGCTGCCCATCAGGACGATGAACAGCCCACTGAACAGGGCGGTGATGGCCACGGCCAGGTTCATCTGGTTGACGGTGAGCACCGGATCGGCCCAGGTCTTGGTGGCCGCATCGGTGTAGGGGCCATTGACGTCGCTCAGCACCCGTCGGGCAACGGCACCCAGACTGCCCGCGAAGAGCCAGAAGGTGAGCAGCCCCAGGACGGAGCCCCACAGCAGCTTCTCGGTTCCCCGGTATTCGCTGGCGGCGGGGGCCGCGATCTGCGTGCTCATCGTGCACCACGGAGGCAGGCGAGGGAGGCGGCCAGCAGGGCGCGGGTACCGGACTCGATGGTGGGGTGGATCACGGGTGCGAACCGCGGGTTGTGGTTGGCGACGGGTGGCTCGCCCTCCGGGAAACCGCCCCAGGTCCAGAAGCAGTAGGGCACCCCAAAGGCGTCGGGAATGCGGCTGAAGTCCTCGGATCCGGTGGCCGGAGGCATGGTCTTCACATTGTCACTGCCGAGCGCGGCTTCCAGGGCGGAGCGTACCGTGGCGGTCAGGGCGTCGTCATTGTTCGTGGGCGGGAAGATGTCGTGGTACTCGAAGGTGGGCTCCCTGGGCGAGCCGGAGGCCGCGCACTCGGCGCGCACGATCTGCTCGATCGAGGCCAGCAACTTCTGCCGGACCTCGGGGTGGTAGGCGCGCACATTGAGCTCGAGCACGGCCCGGTCACCGATCACGTTGGCCTTGGTCCCGGCATGCAGGCTGCCGACGGTCACGACGCCGAAGTCGCCGGGCGCGATCACCCGGCTGACGATGGTCTGCAGGCGCATCACGATGGCGGACGCAAGCAGCACCGGGTCCACCCCGAAGTGCGGCATTGACCCGTGACTGCCGACGCCGAAGACGGTGACGGTGATGCTGTCACCCGTGGCCATCACGGCGCCCGGCGCGATGTACACCTGCCCCGCGGGCATGCCCATCACGTGCTGCCCCAGGCAGACGTCGGGCCTGGGGACCTTGTCCACCAGTCCGTCGGCCACCATTGAGGCGGCGCCCGCCGCGGTTTCCTCACCGGGCTGGAAGAGCGCCAGGTAGGTGCCGCGCCACGCGTCGCGGTGCTCGCCCAGCAGTGCGGCGACGCCCAGCGCACAGGTGACGTGCATGTCATGTCCGCAGGCGTGCATCACTCCCTCAACCGTCGACATGTAGTCCAGCCCAGTGTCCTCGGCCACCGGCAGGGCGTCGAAATCGGCCCGGGTCAGCACCGTCGGGCCGTCGCCATTGGCGAGGACACCGACGACGCCACCACCGACCGTGATGGTGTCATAGCCCATCTCGTCGAGCCGACGGGTGATATCCGCCAGGGTCTCGGTCTCCTGCATCGACAGTTCGGGGTGGGCATGGAGGTCTTTGTAGAGCTCCTCCTGCCAGGCCAGCGGAAGCTGTACCGCTGTGAGATCCACCGTCATTGCTGTTCTCCTCGGTTCTTGTCAAGGCCACGGGCCGGGCGTCGCGTCGGCGATGCCCGGCCCGTGGAACCAGTTTCTTCTTGTGGGGTTGTTCTGTCAGGACTTCTGCTGTTTCGGCACCGTGACCATGATCGAGATCATCGAGACGACGACCAGGAAGAGGTTGAACAGCATGGTGACCATGCCCGCGGTGCGGATGTTCACATTGGTCTGGATGCCGTTCATGTGCACCGCGTCGCCGATGCGGGTGACGTCGGCCCCCATCACCGCGGTGAAGATGGCCAGGGACAGGGCCGCGCCGATGGCGGAGCCCAGGCTGGAGGCCATCTTGTAGATGCCGGAGCCGGAGCCGGACTGGGCGGCGGGCAGGTTGCTCAGCGCGGCGTCGGTGGATGGGGTGGCGTAGAAGGCCAGGCCCAGACCGAACAGGGCGTAGGCCACCACGGCCAGGATGGTGTAGGTCCCGACCAGCACCTGGGTCATGGCCAGCAGGACGCACACGACGCCGACGATCGCGGCGCCCCACAGCATCGGCTTGCGCGGGCCGAACTTCTGCAGCAGCTTCTCACCGACGCGGATGAAGCCGATGATCGTGATGGCATAGCCCAGAGTCAGCAGGCCGGCGTGCCAGGCGTCGAAGCGCTCGGGGCGGGCCAGCTGGAGCATCTGCTGGCTGACGATCAGCAGCCCGATGGTGGCGTTGATGGTGAAGTTGGAGATGGTGGCGCCGGTGAAGGTCTTGTTGGAGAACAGGCTGAAGTCCATGAACGGGTTGGCCTGCTTCTGTTCCCACCAGATGAAGGCCGTCAGGCCGACGAGCGCCACGGCGGCCAGCCCCAGCGTCGTGATGCTGGCCCAGCCGAGCTGCTTGCCGAAGATCACGACGATCATCAGGGCCAGGATGGTGACGATGAAGACGCCCAGGCCGACGATGTCGAAGCGCCTGCGGACGGTCTTCTCGGCCCGGCTCTCCGGGGTGCCCCACATCATGGCGATCGAGATCAGTGAGATCACGATGGACGCCCAGAAGATGTAGCGCCAGCCAAGGTTGGTGGCGACGAAGCCGCCGAAGATGGCAGCCAGACCGGAGCCGCCCCAGGAGCCGATCGACCACATGGACACGGCGCGTTGGCGGGCCGGGCCGTCCCAGTAGGCCTTCAGCAGCGCCATTGTCGACGGCATGATGCAGGCGGCCGACAGGCCCTGGATGGCGCGGCCGGTCAGCAGCAGCGGCAGCGCCAGTGAACCGCTGGCCAGCACCACCAGCAGGGAACCCACCAGGCCCAGCACATTGCCGGTGATGGCCACCTTCACACGGCCGAGCTTGTCCGCCAGACCGCCCATCAGCACGATGAACAGGCCGCTGAACAGGGCGGTGATGCTCACCGCGAGGTTCATCTGGTTGACGCTGACGTGCGGGTTGGCCCACTGCCCGGGGGCGGTGGTGGGGCCATTGATCTCGGCCAACATGTTGCGGGCCACCGTGCCCGTCGTCCCGGCGAAGAGCCAGAAGGTGGTGACGCCCAGCACGATGCCCCACAGCAACTTCTCGTTGCCGCGAAAGCCCTGCGCCGGGGGAGTGGCGGGGGTGGTGCTCATGCCTTGTTCTCACTCTCGGGGGTGTTCTTGCCCAGCCAGGCCAGCGTCGCGACGGCCAACGCCTCGGTGCCGGTCTGCAGGGTGGGATGAATGGTGGGGGCGAAGCCCGGGTTGTGGTTGCCGACCACCTCGGCGTCCTCGGCGAAGCCGCCGACGCCCCAGTAGCAGTAGGGGACGCCGAACGCGTCGGGGATGACGCTGAAGTCCTCGCTGGCGGGGATGGGGGCCAGGTGCAGCACCCGCTCCTGCCCGAAACTCTCCACGAAGGCGTCGGTGACCTGCTGGGTGGTCTGCTCGTCATTGGTGGTCAGCGGGAAGCGGTCGTAGTACTCGAAATCGGGCTCCTTGGGGCAACCGGAGGCCTCGCACTCGCCGCGCACGATCCGTTCGATGGCCTCGAGCACCTTGTCTCGCACCGCATTGTCATAGGTGCGCACGTTGAGCAGCAGCGTGGCGGAGTCCGGGATGATGTTGGACTTGCTCCCGGCCTGGATGCTGCCGACGGTGACGACGCCGAAGTCGCCGGGGGCGATCACCCGGCTGACAATCCCCTGCAGCCGCACCACGATGGTGGACGCCAGCACCACCGGGTCGACGCCCAGGTGCGGCATGGAACCGTGGGATCCCTTGCCGTGCAGGGTGATCCGGATGCTGTCGCCCGCGGACAGGATGGGACCGGGGGAGGTGGACACGGTGCCGGCCAGGCCGGGCAGCACGTGCTGGGACAGGCAGACGTCGGGCTTGGGGAGCTTGTCCACCAGGCCGTCGTCCACCATGGAGCGGGCCCCGGCGGCGATCTCCTCGCCCGGCTGGAAGAGGGCGACGTGGGTGCCGCTCCACGCGTCGCGGTGCTGGGCGAGCAGCTCGGCCGCGCCCAGGCTCCAGGTGATGTGCATGTCGTGGCCGCAGGCGTGCATCGCACCGTCGATCTGCGAGGCGTAGTCCAGGCCGGTGGCCTCGGTGACGGGCAGGGCGTCGATGTCCGCACGGGTCAGGACGCAGCGTCCCTCACCATTTTCGAGCACGCCGACGACGCCGCCGCCGACCTGCTGCGTCTGGTAGCCGAAGCCCTCCAGCCGACGGGTGATCTCGGCCGCTGTCTCGCTCTCCTGCATGGACAGTTCCGGGTTGGCGTGCAGCTGCTTGTAGAGCTCCTCCTGCCAGACCAGCGTCTGCTCGATGCCCTGCAGGGCGGGGTCGGTGCTGCTCATGCTTTCGCGTCCTTCCGTGGGTGCCTTTCTTCGACGGTAGGGACCATTTCACGCGCGGGCTGGGGGTTTCCGTCAGTTGCCGGGACGTTCGCCGGTGGCCGAATGCCTCGTGGTGGTGAATTGCGGCGACGTAGCGTGGCTGCGGACGTCGTGGGGGCACCGGCCTCCGCCAGGCACAGGAGGCCAACACCGGATGAAACTCGCAGACCAGATCGTGGCCCAGTTGCGGGCGACGGGAGTCCGTCGCATCTACGGCATCGTTGGGGACTCACTCAACCCGATTGTCGACGCGGTGCGCCGCACCGGCGGGGCGGAGAAGGGCGGGATCGACTGGATCCACGTTCGCCACGAGGAGGCTGCGGCCTTCGCCGCCGCCGCGGACGCCCAGCTGACCGGTGAATTGGCGGTCTGCGCCGGATCCTGCGGCCCCGGCAACCTGCACCTGATCAATGGCCTGTACGACGCGAACCGCTCCGGTGCGCCCGTGCTGGCGATCGCCTCGCACATCCCCAGCGCCCAGATCGGCCAGGGTTACTTCCAGGAGACCCACCCGGACCGGCTGTTCACCGAGTGCAGCGTCTACTGCGAGCTGGTCAGCACCCCACAGCAGTCGCCGCGGGTGGTCGAGGCCGCCATCCAGCACGCCGTCACCCTGAACGGCGTCTCCGTGGTCACCATCCCCGCCGACGTCACGGACCAGGAGGCCACCGCCGACGCGCCGCTGCACACGCCCGTCGCCCGCGGCTCCCTGCACCCCGATCCCACCTCCCTGCAGCAACTGGCCGAGGCCATCAATGCCGCGGACAAGGTGGCCATCTTCGCCGGTGCCGGCGTCCAGGGTGCCCACGACGAGGTGATCGAGCTCGCTGGCCGGATCAATGCCCCCGTCGGGCATTCCCTGCGGGGCAAGGACTTCATCCAGTACGACAATCCCTACGACGTGGGGATGACCGGCCTGCTGGGCTATGGCGCGGCTGCGGCCGGCATGGAGGATGCGGACCTGCTGCTCCTGCTGGGGACGGACTTCCCCTATGACCAGTTCCTGCCCGAGGTCCGCACCGCACAGGTTGACCGGGCCGCGCAGCACCTGGGCCGGCGCACCGACGTCGACGTCGCGGTGCATGCGGACGTGCTGCCGACCCTGCAGGCCCTGCTGCCCTTGGTGAAGAACAAGCGCAGCGACCGCTTCCTGAAGCAGATGCTCAAGAAGCACCACCGGATCGTGGACAAGGGCACCAATGCCTACACCCGCAATGCCCGCACGATGAAGCCCATCCACCCGGAGTACGCGATGGCCGTGCTGGACGACTTGGCCAGTGAGGATGCCGTCTTCACCGCCGACACGGGCATGTGCAATGTGTGGACCGCCCGTTACGTCACGCCCAATGGCCGCCGCCGGCTGATTGGTTCCTTCCTGCACGGTTCGATGGCCAATGCGCTGCCGCATGCCATGGGCGCGCAGGTGGCCTACCCGGGCCGTCAGGTGATTGGCGTCTGCGGCGATGGAGGCCTGTCAATGCTGCTGGGCGAGCTGCTCACCGTCGCCACCTACCGGCTGCCGGTCAAGCTCGTCGTGTTCAACAACTCGACGCTGGGCATGGTGAAGCTGGAGATGCTGGTCAACGGCCTGCCCAGCTCCGGAACCGACGTGCCAGATGCGAACTATGCCGCCGTCGCGAATGCCGTCGGGATCAAGGGCATCCGGGTGGAGGACGGCAAGGACCTCCAGAAGGCCTACCGCGAGGCCCTGGAGCACGATGGACCGGCGCTGGTGGAGGTGGTCACCGACCCGAACGCCCTGTCCATCCCGCCCGAGGTCAGCCTGGACCAGGTCTACGGCTTCGCGACGGCGATGAGCCGCACCGTCCTCAACGGCGGCGCCGGTGAGGTGGTCAGCATGGCCCGTTCCAACCTGCGCAACATTCCGCGGAGCTGAATCCCGGACTGGCTCGGGCTCCCTCGCCTGCCACCGAATCCGAAAAGCGACCGCCAGATTCACGTCTTCCGGGCCGCCCACGTGGGGGCCCGGGGCAGACCGCCAATCTGGCGGTCGCTTTTCGGAATCCCACGACGAGTCCTGCGCGCCGCGACCCGAAGCGACCTATCTTGTGGGTGGATGACGCGGGAGGGAGCGGTCATGAAACAGCGGGTGATGGTGCTGGCCCTGGCGAGTCTGCTGGCGGTGGGGTGTGCGCCGAACGGGAAGAGCCCCCTCCCGGGCCTGTCGGGGCAGAGCACGCCGGCGCCCAAGCCCTCGGTGTCGAGCACGTCCGACGGCTCGGCGCCGCCCACGTCCTCGGCGGCGCCGTCGCCGGCGGCTTCGGCCAGCAGGCCTGTCGACCAGTTGATCAACACCCAGAGCGTGATCAGCTATCAGGGGATCGGCGCCTACACCTTGGGCACCCCCGGCGCGAGACTGCAGGAGCAAGGGCTGGCGACGCCCAACCAGGCCTGCGACAAGATGTGGGACCCCACCAGGGCGCCCCAGATCCTCGGCATCGAGTTGAACTTCGATGGCGACGGAAAGCTGATCGGGGTCTCCACCATGAACCCGATGATGAAGACCACCTCCGGGGCGCATGCCGGGATGACCTTCGCCCAGGTGGCAAAGATCTACGGCCCGCGCTTCAGCTATGTCACGCTGCCCGCCGGTGAGCAGGGCAAGCTGACCGTCGGCCGGATCAGCCAGGGCAACCGGGAGATCCTGTTTGGTCACCGGGCCGACAGTGGGCAGGACAGCAACGCCTCCGCGGACCTGGACGTCAGCTGGGTGATGGTGCAGCAGCAGTCCAAGGGCATCTTCTGGGGATGCTGAGCCGTGGTGGGACTTGCGGCAAATGTCCGGGGAGATGACACTGCGCCCCCGGCCATTCGCCGGGAGCGCAGTACGTCGTGCGGCGCCAGGTGAGGCGCTGACCTCCGCGGGTCAGTCCAGCCCGAAGTCCATGGCGGCGGCGTCCAGCGAGGCCTCGGCCTCACCCGCGCCGCGTCCCAGCGACGGGATGGACTTGCCGGCGCCGGCCTGGAGCTCGCCCACCAGCTCGGCGGAGGCGCCACCCAGCACGCCCTGGGCGGCGTAGATCTCCAGCTTCTCGCGGGAGTCGGCGATGTCCAGGTTGCGCATGGTCAGCTGGCCGATCCGGTCCGTCGGGCCGAAGGCCGCGTCCTCGACGCGCTCCATCGACAGCTTCTCCGCGTGGTAGCTGAAGTTCGGGCCATCGGTGTCCAGGATGGTGTAGTCCTCGCCGCGACGCAGGCGCAGCGTGACCGTGCCGGTGACCGCGGAGGCCACCCAGCGGGTGATGGACTCGCGCAGCATCAGGCTCTGCGGATCCAGCCAACGGCCCTCGTACATCAACCGACCCAGCCGGAAGCCCTCGGAGTGGTAGTTGGCCAGGGTGTCCTCGTTGTGGATGGCGTTCAGCAGCCGCTCGTAGGCGATGAACAGCAGCGCCATGCCGGGGGCCTCGTAGATGCCGCGGGACTTGGCCTCGATGATCCGGTTCTCGATCTGGTCGCTCATGCCCAGACCGTGCCGGCCACCGATCTCATTGGCCTTCATCACCAGGTCGACCGGGGAGCCGAAGCTCTCGCCATTGATCTCCACCGGACGGCCCTGGTGGAAGGTGATCTTGACGTCCTCGGTGTCGATCTGCACCGACGGATCCCAGAACTTCACGCCCATGATCGGCTCGACGGTCTCCAGCGAGACGTCCAGGCTCTCCAGGGTCTTGGCCTCGTGGGTGGCGCCCCAGATGTTGGCGTCGGTGGAGTAGGCCTTCTCCTTGGAGTCCCGGTAGGGCAGCTTGCGCTCGGTGAGCCAGACCGACATCTCGTCGCGGCCGCCCAGCTCGCGCACGAAGTCCTCGTCCAGCCACGGCTTGTAGATGCGCAGCTGCGGGTTGGCCATCAGGCCGTAGCGGTAGAAGCGCTCGATGTCATTGCCCTTGTAGGTGGACCCGTCGCCCCAGATGTTCACGTCGTCGCTGGCCATCGCGCGCACCAGCAGGGTGCCGGTGACGGCCCGGCCGATCGGCGTGGTGTTGAAGTAGGCGCGGCCGGCGCTGCGGATGTGGAAGGCGCCACAGGCCAGGGCGCTCAGGCCCTCCTCGACCAGCTGCTCGCGGCAGTCCACCAGACGGCTGATCTCGGCGCCGTACTGGCCGGCGCGGCCGGGCACCGACTCGATGTCGGGCTCGTCGTACTGGCCGATGTGCGCGGTGTAGGTGCAGGGAATCGCACCCTTCTCGCGCATCCACGCGACGGCGACGGAGGTGTCGAGGCCTCCGGAGAAGGCGATGCCGACCTTTTCGCCGGCCGGAAGGGAAGTCAGAACTTTGGACACGGCAGCAGCCTAGCGCATATCTATTCGATCCGTCGAATAAATATTCCCTGCCTTGGGCTGGTCTGGAAGGATGGGGACATGCCTGCCGCCCCCACCCTGCGCCTGCACCTGCTTGCCATCAACGCCAGGGGCGACGTCGCCGTCCAGTTGGACGGGCAGCCCCACCAGCTGGCGGCCGGGGACCCGGCGGTGGTGCACCAGCTGACCACCAGCCCCGGGCCGCACGAGCTGGTCTTCTCCGGCCGGGTCCCGCTGGGCCGCACCGGGGACGCCGCCGCCGTGGTGGAGGTGCCGGAGCAGGGCGATGTCGACGTGTACTACGCGCTGCCGGCGATGCCGCGGATGCGGGGCGAGGTCTCCGACGAGCCGGACGCCGTCCCCGGGCGGGAGTGGCGACGGGTGATCTTCGCGGTGATCCTGCTCACCGTCGCCACCTGGGCCGTCAGCCTGGCCTGGGTGGTCACGCTCCTCTGATCCCGGGCAGGGCCCACCGCCGGTGGCTCCCGAGCAACCAACCACGGTCCCCGAGCCTGTCAACGGGCCCGACGGGTGCAGCCTCAGCGGCTGGGGGTGGCGCTGGGGCTGGCGTCCTGCTGGATCGGGTTGAAGGCGCAGGCGTCGCTGAGATTCTCCGCGGCCGGGGTGCTGGCCGAGGCCGACGGGCTGGCCGAATCGCTGGCCGAGTTCCCGGGGGAGGGTTCGGCCGAGGTCGGGGCGGCACTGGCCGGCTTGGTGGCCTTGGGCGCCGTCGGCTTCGGGGCAGCCGTGGGCGGGTTCTCCGCCTCCTGGATGGCCCGCTCCACCCGCTTCTTCATGGCCGGGAAGTCCGGCTCCGCGGAGACGAAACCGTCCTTGCCATTCACGAACAGCACGCTGGTCTGCTTGCCGGAGTCCCGCACGTCCAGGGAAAGATCGGCGATCTCGGGCAACACATTCGACGGGATGTCGGTCTTGATCATGTTCTTGGACGCGCTGGCGATCGCCTCGTACTTGGTGAGCATCGTCGGCACGTCGGCCTGGTCGATGATGGCCTTCACCAGGCAGCGCTGGCGGCCCATCCGGCCGAAGTCGCCCAGCGGGTCCATGTACCGGCTGCGGCCGTACCACAAGGCGTGATAGCCGTTGAGCTTCTGGTTGGGCCCCACCTCCAGGAAGCCCGTGGTGTTCTCCGGATGGTCCGCCGAGCCGTTGATCGGCAGCCGCTGGTTGATGTTGACCGTGACGCCGCCCATCGCGTCGATCACCGACGTGAGGCCATTCAGGTCCACCAGGGCGAAGTAGTCGGGCACCAGGCCGGTGATTTCCCCGATGCTCAGCTTCAGCGCGTCGGCGCCGGGCTGGTCGGTGTCGGTGAACAGGTCCGGATGTTCCTTGGGCACATTGGACCACACGGCATTGAGCGCGTAGGACTGGTCCATCGGGTCGCCGTTGGTGAACCCGTCGGGGTAGGCGTCGCGCAGCTTGCCGGCAGGGAAAGGCGCCTTGGCCAGGTTGCGGGGCAGCTGCACCAGGACCGTCGCGCCGGTCTGGGTGTTGATCGACGCCAGGATCATGGTGTCGGTGTTCATCTCGTCGACTCCGACGTGCTGGGTGTTGCGCCGGAAGTCCGAGCTGTCACCGCCCAGCAACAGGATGTTGAGCCGCGGCTTGTCCTTCCAGACATTCCGGCCGGAGCCGAGAGTGGGCCGGGTCTGGGAGCGGCCACCCTTGCCGAAGATCGAGTCGATGGTGGCGGCCTGGGTCAGGGCGTAGTGGCCGCCCAGGGTGAGCGGCGCCGACGTCACGAAGCTCAGCATCCCCACCAGCACACTGGCCACGGTTCGTTGGGCGCCGGTGAGGCGACGGGGGCGGTGCACCAGCCAGGTCCCGACGATCACCGCCGCCCAGACCAGCGCGCCCAGCACCAGCAGGACGGCGGCCAGACGGAGCCGACGGGGGGTGGTGATGGTCCGGGCGAACCAGCCCAGATCCGTGGTGCCCTTGAAGACCAGGAAAGCCACGCTGGTCAGGAAGAGTCCCAGCACGGTCAGGCCCAGGGCCCGGCTGCGGCGCACCAGGCCCAGCCCCGGAAGGGCGGTGCCCAGGACCGTCCAGCCGATCGCATCCCCGAATCGCGGAAACAGGCCGCCCGCACCCCGGCGCGGGGCCTTCTGGTCGGCCAGATCCTGTTCGGTCACCAGCACTCGTCGGCCCGCGGGTTGTGGCCGCCCCCCGTCGTGCTGGGCCACCTCAGGCCACCAGGATGATCTTGCCGATATTGCTGCCGCCGGCCAGCTGCTCGTGCGCCCGACGGGCCTCGGCCAGCGGGATCCGGGTCTCCGGGGCGGGCTTGATCCGGCCGTCGGCCACCATCGGCCAGACCACCTCGGCCACTCGCTGGCAGATCTGGGCCTTCTGTTCGGCGGGGCGGCCGCGCAGGCTGGTGGCGGTGACCACGGCGCGCTTGTTCAGCAGCTTGCCGATGTTCAGGGTGCCCTTGACGCCGCCCTGCATCCCGATGATCACCAGCCGTCCCTCGGTGGCCAGTGCATCCACGTTCAGCTCCAGGTACTTGGCGCCCATCACGTCCAGGATCACGTCGGCGCCCTTGCCTTCGGTGGCCTCCTTCACGGCCGTCACCCAGTCGTCGTGGTAGTCGATGGCGACGTCGGCGCCCATCTGACGGCAGTGCTCCAGCTTGTCCTCGGAGCCCGCCGTGGTAAGCACCCGGCAGCCCAGCGCCTTGGCGTACTGGATGGCGAAGGTGCCGATGCCACCGGCGCCGCCGTGCACCAGGAAGGTCTCACCCGGCTTGAGGTTCACGCCGTCCATGTTGCTGACGACGGTGGCCGCCACCTCCACAAGACCGGCGGCGGTGACCGCGTCGACCCCCTGCGGAATGGCGATGCACTGCCCGGCCGGCACCACGAAGTACTCGGCGTAGCCCCCGCCGGCCAGCAGGCAGACCACCTGGTCTCCGATGCTCATCCCGGTGACACCCTCGCCCAGCTCGGCGATGGTTCCGGTGGCCTCCAGGCCCATCACGTCGCTGATCCCCTTCGGGGGCGGGTAGTGGCCTTGACGCTGCAGCAGGTCTGCCCGGTTCACCCCGGCGGCGATGGTCTTGACCAGCACCTCACCCGGCGCTGGGGAAGGAGTCTCCACCTCGGCCCACTCGATCTGCTCGGGGCCACCCGGCTCGTTCACGGTGATTGCACGCATGGCTCAAGCCTGCCACACCGGGTGGGGCACTCAACCGTGGGAGACGACGTCCGAATTGGGCGGTTCGTGCGGGTTGATCAGCGGGACGTTCATGGTCTCGCCGTAGCCGCGGTTGGCGTCCAGGTGCTGGGCGACGTCGGTCACCAGCCGGGTCATCTCGGCGTCGGCGGCACCACCCGGGCACAGGATGTGGGTGCGGTTGGTCTGGCCGTGGTAGAGGGTCAGGTGGGCGCCCTCGCCGCTGGTGGTGACCTTGGTCACCTCGTCCCACCGTCCGGCCTTGTCCGCGCCGGGTCCGGTGATCCGGTAGCCGTCGTCATCCAGGTCGACGAAGGTGCGCATCGTGACCATGGACCAGCCGGCCATGCCGGCCAGGGCCAGGCCCAGGAGCAGCACGATCCAGCTCAGCGCCACCCAGACCACCGAGCCGCCGCCGCTGGTGCTGGACAGCAGGATCGCCCCCAGCAGGAGCAGGATGGCGGAGATGAGGAAGGCCCGCAGCGGTGGTTGCGGCTTGAGTACATAGCGTTGGGGTGCGGGGTGGGGGGTGGTCACGTCACTCCTTGCTTGCTGGGCTTGCAATGGATGGGTGCTGGAAGCACTCGCTCCCGTCAGCGCTGGCGGCGAGGGTGGGATTCGAACCCACGGAGAGTTGCCCCTCGGTCGCTTTCAAGGCGACTGCACTAGTCCACTATGCGACCTCGCCGTGCCGGCAGGCGTCGCCTGCACGTCAGCGTTCATCGTACCCGGTTGACCACCCCGGCCAGCCCCGGCCGCGTGTCGTGGCGGGGTTTGAGGGGTTGTCCGTGGACGGTCGGGACCAGTGCACAGCCCGTAGTGGTTCGCCAGCCGGGTGATCCTGGGCGCCCGCGAGGTGACGGCTTGCCAAAGTTGGCGCCCCAGCGGACACAGAAGTTGGTTGGACACGTTCAAATCGCGAAAAGACTGCCAACTTGGTCACGCCCGATGGTCTGGGGAGGTCCGCTTTGCCCCAGAGCCGAGGGCACGGTAGCCTTGATCCTCGTTGGAGGTGTCGCCTAGTCCGGTCTATGGCGCCCGCCTGCTAAGCGGGTTTGGGGCTAAAACCCCATCGCGAGTTCAAATCTCGCCACCTCCGCCAACACGGCCATCGGGTCGGATCCGTTCAGGGTCCGGCCCGATGGCCGTTTCTGTGCTTGGGCTCCCAACCGCACTTGGGGGTTAGCGGCAGAAATGTGTGTATGGCTTCGGGCGTGTCATGGTCGCCAGCGGCCGGCCCAGCCTTTCTGGATGCCGTTGCCGTCTTCCCAGCTGAAGTTGGTGCCGGGTTGTGGGCCGAGGGGTT